>CAYNXW010000110.1:0-8481 GCA_964401265.1 uncultured Pirellulales bacterium
AATACTCCTGAGGCGGTTCATGTCGTCACCAAAGATTTTCAATACCACTTGTGCTCCCGAGCCGGCAATCAGGCCATCCACTTCATGGGCAATCGGCTGGGAGAATCCCATCGAGACGCCCAGCAGGCTATGAACGCGCTGGTTGATCTTTACGACAACGTCTTCCTGTGTTCGTGCGTCGCCCCACTCGGAGCGTGGCTTCAACGTTACTACGATACAGCCGTAATTCGTGTGATGCATATGTGGGCCAACTTCACCATAGCCAATGTCAGCAAGGACGTCTTTCACCTCGGGCACTTCAACTACTTGCCTGGATATGTCGGAGCAGACTTTTTTGATTTCGTCCAGAGACACATTCGGATTCATGTAGGCGTAACATTGGATGGTGCCTTCCTGTAATGTGGGGACAAACTCCCGGCCCAGTCGGCTGAAGCCATAGACGCCGCCTGCAATCAGAAGCAGGGGCAAGACAATCAGTAACGCAGGACGCTTGAGCGTGCCCCTGACCAACGCCTCGTAGCCGTTTAGTAACACCGTTAACAATCGGGCCTGAGCACGTCCTGCGTGTCTGTGTTCGGCGCGGTGCAGAATGCGGTAGAAGATCGGAGCGATCAAAAGCGCATAGACGAGCGAACCGCCCATGGTGGCCACGACGGCGAAGGCCAGCGGTCGGAACATTTTTCCCTCAATTTCCCCCAAGGCAAAAATAGGTAGAAAGACCGCCACAATTACGGCTACTGCAAAAACGATGGGTCGGCCCACTTCCTGAGCGGCCATTAGAATAATGCTTCTGTCAGGAACCTTACCATCCGACTCGCCGATTGCCGTTTGTATTTTCTCGACCATGATGATGGTGGCGTCGATTATCATGCCCAGGGCGATCGCCATGCCTCCTAAAGAGATCAGGTCACCGGGAAAGCCGCTGCGTTCCATGAGAATGAACCCGAAGAGCATGGCAAAGGGCAGTGAACAGACCATGATAAGGGCGTTTCGCACATTGCCAAGAAAGAGAAACGCCACCATAGAGACCAGTGCCAGGCCCAGAACCAGAGCGTTGCGTACCGTGATAATGCTGTTGGTGACCAGGTTGGCCTGATCGTAGTATGGGACAATTTGCACGCCCGCGGGCAAGGTGGTATTGATTTCTTCGATGCGGCAGCGGAGTCTCTCGATCACCTGGAAGGAATTGGCACCATGGATTTTATAGACGCCGCCAATGACTACTTCATTTTCTCCGTTGAGAACGGCCACGCCACGCCGGAATGCGCGGCCCAGTCTGACGGTTCCCACATCTTTGACCAGGACAGGCTTGCCCTGGACGCTCTTGACGACGGTATTGGCGATTTCTTCCACGGTGCCAACGCGACCAAGAGTGCGTACAATCAGTTCCTCGCTGCCGCGTGTGATGATTCCCGCGCCGACATTTGCGTTGCTCAGCTCGATAGCGTTGGTGACATCACTGATCGCCAGGTCATGAGAGAGCAGTTTGTCTGGGGAGAGTTCCACCTCATACTGCCGGATGAAGCCCCCCTGACTGATGACCTTGGCGACACCCGGCACCGTCTCGATGCTGCGTTTGACAATCCATTCCTGCAGGGTGCGCAGTTCGGTGATGTCTCGCTCGCCGCCTTGCAGGTAGTAGCCGAGTATCTTACCCATGCCGCTGGCCAATGGTCCCATCTCCAGCCCGTGGGGCATTGTGACGCCTTGCGGAATGCCTTCCTCGGCAAGAGTGAGTCGTTCTGAGACCAGCTGTCTGGCGCGATAGATGTCCACTTTGTCTTCGAAATAGACGTTGACGGTCGAGAGTCCCAGGGACGACAACGAGCGAATCTTCTCTACGCCGGGAATGCTTCGCATGGCAGTTTCCGTAGGCCGTGAGACCAGTCGCTCTACTTCTTCCGGCGCCATGCCCTCCACCTCGGCGAATACTTGCACCAGATTCGGGCTGATATCCGGAAAGGCGTCGATGGAGAGCCTGGACAAGGAGAAAATACCCAGCGCACAAACGGCAACGGTGGTTATGAAGGCGAGAAGCTTGTGCTTTAAACCGATATGAATGATTGTCTCGATCATGGTAAACAAGTCCCTCGAATCAATGTGCGTGACCGTGGCCACCGGATTCACCGCCTGAAGCCTTGGCCAATTCGGCCTTCAGATGAAACGCATTGTCCGTTGCATATGCTTCTCCTGGTTTCAAGCCCTCAAGGATCTCGATCTGGAGTCCATCCGTAATCCCTGTTTTTACGTGTCGCAGCTCGAAGTCGGCTTTGCCCCACACAAAGACGCACGTGTGATCGTTGACCAACTGCACACTTTTCTTGGGAATCACCAGCACCTCTTTGGTGGAGGGTATGAAGATACTTGCATCAACAAAGGTGCCCGGCCGGAATTGTCCGGTGCTATTGTCCAGCGTGGCGCGTGCCAAGGCCGTCCGTGTTTCCGCAACAACCAGCGGGGAGATGTAGTCTATCGTCGCGTCACATTCCGATCCGTCCGGCAAGTGCAACGTCACCGTTTGGCCTGCTTTCACCACGGAAGCAGCAGCCTGGCTGATTACCATTTCCACCCAGACACTGGACAGGTCGGCAATAGTAAAGACCTCGGTGCTCTCGTCAATCGACTCGCCCAAGGCCATGTGCTTGCCGATCACTGTTCCCGCGAAGGGTGCTTGCAGTTCGTACCACGCAAACCGTCCGTCGTTGCGCAGGCCCTCGGAGACGGATGGCAGGCTGCCCACGGTGCAATTGGGGTTGTCACACAGGCAAGGTTTCACGTCGGCCAGCGTGGGGACGAGCCCGCGTAATTTCGCGATCACGTCATCGTCAGCGCCCTTGAGTCGCAGTTGTTTTTCTGCCGCGACCGCGTCAAAGACTGCCACTTGTCTTGCCTGGGCCGCTTCGCTGTAAGCCATTCGTGTTTCGTAGCGAGCGGTATCCATGGCGGCGTGGAATTTGGCCCGCGACTGTCTTAAGACTCTTTCAGCATCGAGAATCTCCCTGTCGCTGCTGACTTTCCTGGCGTGCAGGCTCGCCTCTTGCTCGTGGGTGGCCCGGGCGCTCAGGTAGGCGGCATAGGTCGTGAGCAACTGGCCCCGGTACTTGCCCATTTCCAGGCCATCCAGCTTGTGAAGCGATTCCTTCGGGGCCTCCTGTTCCAGGTGTTCCATCAGGCGTGCGACGTTTTCGAAGATCGCCTTGGCGCGAGGCAACTCGATTTCACAGCAGCCTACTTCCGCATGCTTGGCATAGAAATCCAGTTTGGCTTGGGCCAGCTCATCGCTTTCGATCCACGCAAGCGTCTCGCCGGCTTCAACACGATCGCCCACGGTCTTGCTGACCTGGCGGACGATACCCGCGGCACGGGGCACCACGTGTGCTAGCCGGTCAGAATTGACTTTGAGCTCTGCGGCAGCGCGGATTTTTCGACGAATAATACCGGGTGCCGCCCGAGATATCTTGATACCCAGACGGGTGACCTGTTCCCGGGTCACAGCAACTCGCTGGGATGGGGCGTGCACTTCCTGGTCGAGGGCATGGTCGGCATGATCGTGCCCGTGGTGCTCGTGCGTGTTCGCCGCATCGGCACGCCCACTGTCGGCTTGGTGGTCGTGGGTCTGCGAAGCCCCCGCCCGCCCAGGCGTCGTCGCCACCTGGACGTACCCTGTTGCCCAGAGCAGCACTGCACTGAGCAAGAGAAGAACACACAACGTCAGACCCAAATGGTTTAATCTTCTAAGCATCGGTATCACCTCGATTCTATAACGGGACGCAGGCTCTGTGCGTCAGTAGTCTTATCAGAGGTCCTGGGTGGTCCAGGGTGGTCTTGTTTCTTCTGGTGGGCCAGGGGGGCTGCGATCAACTGCTCCACGTTCGCCCGCGCTTTGTGGTAGGCCCCCAAGGCTTCAAGGTAGCGTGCCTTTGCCGCAAAATATGTACGTTGCGAGTCAAGCACTTGAAGGTAGCCCACTTTGCCTCCGACATAGGCCTGTCCTGTCGCCTCGAAGACCTTTTCCGAGAGAGGCACGATGGTCTTTTTGAGATCGGCAGCCTCGCTGTACGCGCTGACCAACGTCTTGTAGGCGACAGCCAACTCTGCCATCAGCTTCGCTTGTGCAGCTCGCTGCCGGGCCTGCGTTTTTGACTTGGCATGTTGTGCCGCCAACAGGTTGCCCTGGTTGCGGTCCCAGACCGGCAGAGGTATCCCTACGCCAAATAGGAGAGCCGTTTCGTCCTGTTCGTTGAACTGTTGAATACCTCCAAAGAGCACCGGATCGGGAATCGCACGCGACTCTTCCAGCCGGATACTTTCTTCTCGTTTTTCCAGTTCGGTCGGCCAGCGTGCTAAGGCCGGGTTTTGTTCCAGCTGGGAATAAAGGACCTCGCAAGGCTCCACCGTCCAGAGCGTCTCCAGCTCACCGACCACCGCGTCAAAGTCGGGCAGGTGACTGCCCCACGTCGCGGCCAACACCTTCCGGGCAGCTGCCAGTCGATGTTCCGTTCGCCGATGCTCGATTTGCGTCTTTGACAAGGCAATCGTCGCCTTGGTCTGCTCCGTCGGTGCGTCCTTGCCCGTTGCCACACGGTCGGCCACGGCTTTCAACGCCCGCTCTGCCAAGGCCACCTGCTCAGCCCGCAACGCCCAAAGCTCCTGGGCTGTCAAGACCTCGACAAACGCTTGCACCACCTGCTTGTATACCGCCAGACGTGCCGCTTCATAATCCCAGCCTGCCAAACGAGCCTCCAGCAATCCGATGGCACGTTTTTGGCTGGGCTTGTTCGTCAAGTCAATCAATTGGCCCAGAACCAGGCTCGCCTCACTGCCGGCGACCCCCCCTCGGCCACCCTTTCGCCCGACTTCCCCCACTTGGACTTTCAAATCAGGGTTGGCGTAAAGCCCTGCCTGCAACGCTTGCGCCTGGCGGATACGAATTTCCCACGAGTACAGGGCCAAGTCCGGACTGTGCAACATGGCATAGGCCATTACCTCGCCAAGGCTGATTTTTCCGCTGGGTGCCGCTAAGTCGTCCTGCTTAGCTGCCTGCGGGTCCCCGGCAAGAGCGGCCGGGCCATACGCTTGCCCCAGCAGTCGTTGCTCCGGCAAAACCACCGGTGCTGGACGAACCTGACAACCTGGTAGGCCCATTGCCATTGTTGCCACCCCGAAAAAGACTGACTTCCACATACTTGCTCTCCTGGAATCACGACCAGTCCCACCTCCGCCGGTCCGGATGCGCAGACAGAATACATGCGCGGGCAAAAAGATTGATTCGACCCCAGAAAAGGGCCTGCTAGATCAGCAGGATTGTGCAGCGCAGCAACGGCTCGGTACCGTCGTCGCGCCAAAAAGCCGAGTGCCCCGCCTGTCCCACCAAGACACGCCCGGGGGCGCTGACATCAGGCGATTGAATGAAGGTGGCCAACGGAATCGGCACCTTCGCCGAGGCTGGCGGCACCAGTATTACCCCGCTGCCAAAGAGCGGGATGTCGGTGCAGCCGCCGTCCGAATCCACATGCGTTTGCGGCGCGGTGGCAGGCTCGCTCGGCCCATGGCAGCGATCCTCGAGGTTTTCCCCGTGTCCGCAGCATGAATGCAGTTCCTGCAGGGCAATGCCCACGTGATTATCCGCTCCGAGACAGACAATCATTCCCTGTGGGCCGCCCGCAATAATCACGAGCGTCATCGCCAGCGAGCATAGTGTTATACTGCGAGTTTTCATAATCATATCGGTCAGGGCACTCTCAGGCTCCATCGGATTATAAACTCCCGGAGGTTGCTCTGGCAAGGTCAAAGGCTACGTCCCTGCACTCCGGGCCGTCCAAGGCGGTCCACCGCCTGCTTCATCCGCTCGAGCGCCTGGTGCAACAGTTGCCGCGAACACCCAAAATTCAACCGTACATGCCGTGGCTCGCCAAATGCCCGCCCGTCCGACAAACCCACGCCCGCCTTCTCAAAGAAACCAGCCGCATCGTCCACCGCCAATGCCCCCGTATCGATCCAGCTCAAATACGTTGCCTCCGGACAATTTGCCGACAACTGCGGTATCACCTGCCCGATGAACTCGCACACCGTCCGTCGGTTCTCCCGCAAATACGCCAGCAATGCCTCGTGCCACGCCGCCCCGTCCCGATACGCCGCCAGAGTTGCTGTGTACCCCAACGGATTGCACCACGGCACGATTCCCTGCCGAGCCGCCATAAACCGTTTGCGTAACCCTGCCTCGGCAATCACCGCGAACCCGCAATTCAACCCCGCCACATTGAACGTCTTGGCCGCCGACATCAACGTGATCGTATTTGCCTCCAACGCCTTGCTTACCGTCGCCGTCGGAACGTGCTTTTTTTTGTCGAGAATTAAATCGCAGTGTATCTCGTCCGAACAGATCGTAATGCCGTGTGCCAGGCATAGCTCGCCCAACGCCCGAATCTCCTCTGTGCCAAACATTCGTCCTACCGGATTATGCGGATTGCAAAAGAGCAGCAGTTTCGAGTGCTCCGTGATTGCCTGCTCAAACGCCTCCAGATCGAGCGTGTAACCCGCCTCCTTCCCCCGCAAAGGCACCTGCTTCAACTTTCGTTGGCACAGTGGGGGCGCCGACAAGAAGGGCGGATACACCGGCACAAACGTCAACACCTCGTCTCCGATATCTCCGCATGCGCGGCACGTCAGATGCAACCCCGGCACCAGCCCCGGCAGCCAGACGATCCACGAGCGATCCACCGTCCACCCGTAAAGTCTCCTGAGACGCTCGACAACTACCTCCGTCAATTCCTCTGGTGGTTTGGCGTAACCAAACACGCCATACGCCACACGACGATGCAACGCCTCGAGCACCACCGGCGGTGCCTGAAAATCCATGTCCGCCACCCACATCGGTATCACGTCCCGGCCGCCATAACTCCCCCACTTCAAGCTGCCCGTTCCCCGCCGCTCAATTACCTTGTCGAAATCATACCCCATGCCATGCCCCTTTGTCCCCGCGCCCAATACTAACCACCACAACACCCCTCATGCTAGAGACACCCCCCGCCACTGTCAAGCCGCCCCGTTCAGTTCCCTGCCCTCTCCGTCATGCGCCTCGCCCGCAAAAACCTGTTGCGACCCACCACCCTAACCACTACCATGCACCCCTGACAAACGGGCCTACTGGCCCTCATCAACAAAACCCGATCGCAAAACGCGGAGGCGATTATCATGGCCGATCAAACCGTCAAAATCATGCCCTGTCTCGATATGCAAAACGGCCGCGTCGTCAAAGGCGTCCACTTCGTCGATATCCACGACGCGGGCGACCCCGTCGCCTGTGCCCAGGCCTACTGCGCCGCCGGCGCCGATGAACTGGCCCTGCTCGATATCACCGCTACCGTCGAAAAACGCGACACCCTCATCGAGGTCGTCAAAAAGGTCGCCGACGCCGCCAGCATTCCCTTTACCGTCGGCGGCGGCATCAAAGACGTCCCCTCCGCTGCTGCCGTGCTCAACGCCGGTGCCGACAAAGTCTCCATCAGCAGCGCCGCCTTTCGCAACCCCGATGTCATCCCAGAAGTCATCCGTGAGTTCGGCCCCGAGCGCATCACCGTCGCCATCGACGTCGACCAGAACCCCGCCCTGCCCTGCGGCTACGAAGTCTGGATCGACGGAGGCCGCACCGCCACCGGCACCGATGCCGTCGAATGGGCTAAGAAAGTCGACAGCTTCGGCGTGCCCGTCATCCTGCCCACCAGCAAAGCCACCGACGGCGCCAAGACCGGCTTCGACCTGCCCCTCATCCGCGCCCTCAAAAAATCCGTCAACGCCGACATCGTCGCCTCCGGCGGCGCCGGCACCCTCGAACACTTCTACGAAGCCGCCCAGGCCGGCGCTACCGTCCTCCTCGCCGCCTCCGTCTTCCACTTCCACATCATCGACATCGGCCAACTAAAACAATTCCTCGCCGACAAAGGCCTCAACATCCAATCCACCTGACCTGCTCCTGGGCCTGAAGAAGCTTTGCAGAAACCTGCCGGTACGGTGGGATGAGCAGCGGCAAACTCACATAGAGGCACGGTAAACGTTGTGACTCTTTCAATGCACGAGGTGATGAGCCCCTAGCTTGCAGGGGCTCAATCGTCCTCGATGTTGCCAGTTTCATTGCTTGAATCTCTTGATGGAGATTACACGTCAGTAATAATGAGATCTGATCGCTCTTGTTCGTAAATCTCAAACATCTCCAGCGTTCTATCAATCAATTTCAATATGCCTTCTAGTGATTTAATGGTGAACTGGACGTATTCGTGTTGTACCCCTTTTGAATCAACTTTGACTCGGCAAAGAGTATAGCCATCTGGATGGGCACTTTGCCAGTCTGCATGAACTACCTTGTTTCGCAGCCGCCCTACATCCCTCAGGTTCTTAATCAGCTCTTCGAAGCATGAAACACTTTTTCCGCGAGCAGCTTTCTCAATGACAAGGAATCTCTCGAATAAATCAACTTTTTGAGAG
>CAYNXW010000111.1:0-8416 GCA_964401265.1 uncultured Pirellulales bacterium
CCAAGCCTGGTAGCTTTAACAGAGTAAAGCCGCTGGGCTTGGGGGTGCTACTGGCCCCCTGGTCGCCATATTGGCGTCATGGGGCGTAGGTGCGGGCCGACCGCGTTTGGGCGGCCGGCCGGTTCAGTCGTTTTGATCAGGACTTCTAGCCCTTCAGTTTGACCCATTTTTCGGCGCTCTGGCCGCTGGCCACCACGGTTTCGATGAAGGCCATTCCTCGGACGCCTTCACGGATGCCGGGGAAGTCGGTTTCGAGGGCGTTGGGGGTGCGGCCGGCCTTTTTGGCCTGGATGGTGTCGATGAAGTTACGGTAGTTGTTGGCAAAGGCTTCGAGGAAGGCTTCGGGATGGCCTGCGGGGATTCGGGTGGCGCGTCCGGCGGCTTCGCTCTTGGCGGCGACGTAGGGGTTGCCTCGTCGCCAGGTCTGGACGGGGCCATCGAGTTCGTAGACGTAGAGATAGTTGGGGTGCTCCTGGTGCCACTCGAGGCTTCGTTTTTCGCCGTAGACCCAGATGGCCAGGTTGTTTTCCTGACCGATGGAGATTTGACTGGCGTGCAAGAGGCCCTTGGCGCCCTTTTCGAAGTGTAGCAGGACGTTGCCGTCGTCATCGAGGCGTCGTCCCTCGACGAAGGTGCCCAGATCGGCGCACATTTCGGTGATACCCAGGCCTGTGATGTACTCGGCGAGGTTTTCGGCGTGGGTGCCGATATCGCCCATGCAGCCGGCGGCGCCGCTTTGTTTGGGGTCGGTGCGCCAGGCGGCCTGCATCTGGCCTTCGCGTTCAATGGGGTGTATCAGCCAGCCCTGGGGGTACTGGACGACGATTTTGAGGATTTTGCCGAGGTCGCCCTGTTGGACCATGTCGCGAGCGAGCTTGACCATGGGATAGCCGGTGTAGTTGTGCATGAGGGCGAAGACTTGTCCGGATTTTTTGACGATTTCTTCGAGCTGCTGGGCCTCTTCGAGGTTGAGGGTGACGGGTTTTTCACACATGACGTTGAAGCCGGCCTCGAGAAACGCCTTGGCAATGGGGAAGTGCCAGTTGTTGGGGGTGCAAATGGAGACGAAATCGATGCGTTGGTCGGCGGCCAGCTTGTTCTCTGCGGCGATCATCTCTTCAAAGTTGTTGTAGACGCGGCTGCTGTCGAGGCCGAGCTGGGTGCCCATTTCGAGGCTTTTGGCGGGATCGATGTCGAAGGCGCCTGCCACGAGGTCGGCCAAGCCGTCCATACGTGCGGCTTTGCGGTGCACTTCGCCGATAAAGGCGCCGGGGCCCCCGCCGACCATGCCCATACGAACCTTGGCCTGTTGCGTGTCACTGATTGATTCACCCTTGATTGACATGTTTGTGCTCCTTTCGCTTATTGAAACCGCGACTGGCCGGTTTGTTCGACTGACTTTTCGGCCCAGAAACGTCCCCTGGCAGGGGAGGTTCATCGTGAAGCCATCCTAAGGTCTGCTTCGGTGTCTAGCAACTGTTTTTTGGGTATGGCAGGTGGGGGGTCAGTTCGGTCTTGCGAGGTCCGATATTGGCCAGTATCATAACGCCTCTTGTGACGTACTCGAGGTTGGTCAAGGGCGATTGGGTCTTTTGTGGCAGGCTTGTCGGGTAGCCAGGTGGTGCGTTCGGTAACAAAAAACAAGGTGCTTTTCCACGGTAGGGCAGCATGATCAAGATTAACGAGCATTATTTGAAGTTGAAGGCGGGTTATCTGTTTCCGGAGATTGCCCGTCGCTGTGCGGCCTTTCAAGAGGGCCACCCTGAGGCGAGCATTATTCGCCTGGGCATCGGGGACGTGACGCTGCCGCTGCCGGGGGCGGTTGTGGAGGCTTTTCAGGATGGCGTGGGGGAGATGGCGGGTGCGAAGGGTTTTCGCGGCTATGGTCCCGAACAAGGCTATGGCTTTCTGCGTCAGGCGATCGTGGACCATGAGTATCGGCCGCGTAACGTCGAACTGGATTGCGACGAGGTCTTTGTGAGCGACGGGTCCAAGTGCGACACGGGGAACATTCAGGAGATTTTCGGCTTGGAGAACCGTCTGGCGGTGTGTGATCCGGTGTATCCTGTCTATGTGGATACGAACGTGATGGCGGGTCGGACGGGGCCGGGAGACGAGAGTGGGCGTTATCAGGGTATCGTCTATCTGGCGTGCACGCCGGAGAACAACTTTCGGCCGGCGCCACCGCAAAAGCCGGTTGATCTGATCTATCTGTGCTATCCCAACAATCCTACGGGTGTGGCGGCGGATAAGGCGCATCTTTGTAAGTGGGTGGAGTACGCCCGAGAAAATCGTGCGATTATCCTTTACGACGCGGCTTACGAGGCGTTTATCACCAGTTCGGACGCGCCGCATAGCATTTACGAGATTCCTGGTGCGAAGGAAGTGGCGATAGAGTTCCGCAGCTATTCCAAGTCTGCGGGTTTTACGGGGGTGCGCTGTGCGTTTGCGGTGGTGCCCAAGCAGGTCAAGGCTTACACGGCCTCGGGTGAGCCGGTGGCGGTCAATCCGATCTGGAACCGGCGTCACTGCACCAAGTTCAACGGGGTGAGCTATCCGGTCCAGCGTGCGGCGGCGGCGGTGTATTCGGAAGCGGGCAAGCAACAGGTTCGGGGGCTGGTCGACTATTATATGGAAAACGCCCGTCTTATTCGGGAAGGGCTCGCAGAGTTGGGCTATACGGTCTACGGCGGGGTTGACGCGCCTTATATCTGGCTCAAGACGGCCAAGGGGATGGCCAGTTGGGCGTTTTTCGATCATCTGCTGGAAACTGCCCACGTGGTGGGCACGCCGGGGGTAGGTTTTGGCCCGGCGGGTGAGGGATTTTTCCGTCTGTCGGCGTTTGGCGACCGGGAGAATGTGCAGGCGGCGTTGGAGCGGATTGGGCGGCTCTAGGGAGGCCGGTGTGGAGCGGGCCTGGGGGGGTTGTGCGTGGCGTCGACGAACTAGACTACTTGGGACCCCAGCTGAAGAATCCTGATATGACCGCGACAGCCGAGCAAAAAGAACAATGGACGGTCAAGCGTCTGCTGGAGTGGACGACGGCTCACTTTGGCAAGGCCGGAGTTGAGCAGGCGCGGCTTTGTGCGGAGCTGCTGCTGTCGCACGTGCTTGAGTGGCAGCGGATCGATTTGTATGTGCGTTTCGACTTTTGCCCGCAGGGGGATGCGTTGTCGCGTTTTCGCGAGTTGGTCAAGCGAGCGGCGGGGCACGAGCCGGTGGCATATCTGACGGGCAAGGCGTATTTTTACAGTCTGGAATTGGCGGTAACGGAGGCGGTGCTGATTCCGCGTCCTGAGACGGAGCTGCTGGCGACGGAGGCCATAGACTTTTGTCGAGGTCAGACGTTGCGGCCGACGGTGGCGGTGCTGGATCTTTGCACGGGGTCTGGTTGTGTGGCTATCGCGTTGGCTCAGCAGGTGGTGGAAGCGGAAGTTACCGCGGTTGATATCTGTGCTGAGGCGTTGGCGGTGGCGGGTCAGAACGTGGAGGCATACGAACTCGGATCGCGTATCAGTCTGGTGGAGAGCGACCTGTTCGAGGGTCTCGATGGGGCGGGCAAGGGAGTGTTTGATCTGATCGTATCGAATCCGCCATACATTGCGCCGGCCGTTTACGAAGAGCTGCCGGTACATATCCGCGAGTACGAGCCGCAGCAGGCGCTGCTGGCGGAGGACAATGGGTTGGCGGTGATCGGTCGAATTATTGAGCAGGCGGAGCGTTACCTGGCGGACGAGGGAGGGTTGATGCTTGAAGTGGCTTATGATCAGGCCGAGCAGGTTATTGCCCTGGCGCGGGAGAGTGGGTATCTTAAGGAGGTAAAGGCCGTTCGCGATCAGCTCGGCCATCAACGAGTGGTTGTCGCGCGCAAGGGATAGGCAGTTGGGGCGACGGCGTTCTGTAGGTCGTTTGTGCCCGACGGACACGGAGGTCAAGTCATGGATATGTTCGTAATTGAAGGCGGCGCGCGATTGCGTGGCCAGGTCAGCATCAGCGGCTCTAAGAACGCGGCGTTACCGATCATGGCGGCCTGTCTGCTGACAGAGGAAGAATGTATCCTCGAGCACGTGCCCGATCTGGCGGACGTTCGGCACTTAATGGACCTGCTGAGCACGTTGGGGGCCAAGGTGTGGCGAGACGAGGCCCAGTCGCTTCACATCAAGGTAGAAGACGCTTCTTGTTGTCTGGCGGACTACGAGAGTGTGCGGCGGATGCGGGCGAGCATTTGTGTGCTGGGTCCACTGCTGGCGCGTCGTGGCCGGGCGGAGGTGAGCATGCCGGGCGGTTGTGCGATTGGGGACCGGCCGGTGAATCTGCATTTGCGTGGCATGGAGGCGTTGGGTGCGACACTGAGCCTTGAAGGGGGCAATATTCGGGCGCATGCGGACCGGCTTCACGGCGGGGACATATTCATGGGCGGTCCTTTTGGCAGCACGGTGCTGGGCACGGCCAACATCATGACGGCGGCGACGCTGGCCAAGGGCCGGACGGTAATTGAAGCGGCGGCATGCGAGCCGGAAATCGTTGATCTGGGGGATTTTCTCAACAGTCTGGGCGCGCGTATCAGCGGGCACGGGAGTCCGCGTATCGTGGTTGAAGGTGTCGAGTCGTTGCATGGAGGGCGTTACCAGGTGCTTCCCGATCGTATCGAGGCGGGCACGTTCATGGTAGCGGCGGCCATTACGAACGGGGAACTGGATCTGGTCAACTGTCGTACGGAACACCTCATGGCGGTGGTCGATCGGCTGGCGTCCATCGGTGTCAACGTCGAACCGGTCGACGGCATGGTGCGTGTCAGCAGCGCTCGGCGTCTCAGGCCGGTGGACGTGACGACGCAGCCTTACCCTGGATTTCCGACGGATCTTCAGGCCCAGTTGATGACGCTGCTGTGTCTGGCGGACGGCAACAGCATCATCACGGAGAAGATTTTTCCTGATCGTTTCATGCACACGGCCGAGTTGGGTCGTATGGGTGCTCGTTTGCGCAAGGAAGGTCCGACGGTGGTGGTACAGGGTGTTTCAGAACTGATCGGCGCGCCGGTGATGGCTTCGGACCTGCGGGCGTCGGCTGCTCTTGTGCTGGCCGGTATGGTGGGGCAAGGTACGACCGAGGTTCGCCGTGTTTACCACATCGACCGCGGTTATGAGCGCATCGAAGCAAAGCTCAACGCGGTCGGGGCCAAGATCGAAAGGGTGACCGAATAATGAGCACCGATGCGGAGGGTGCCGGGGCCGTGTCCAACCTTTGCCCCCAGGCTCCCGGCGTTATTGCTGAGTGGGATCTGAGCAGTGTCAACCTGGGGCGGGTGGCTGGCCATTCGTACGACGTGGCGGTGGTTCCGACCAGCGCCATCGAGCCGCACAACCGGCACCTGCCCTATGGTCAGGACTTTTTGCACGGTGCTTACATTGCGCGTCGCTGTTGCGAAGCGGCTGCTCGACAATCGCCCAACATTGCGTGTTTGCCCGGTGTGCCCTATGGGGTGGACAGCAATCTGATGGATTTTCCCATGACCATTCACGTGAGCCAGACGGCGCTCAACGCGTTGCTGCGTGACATTATTATTTCGCTCAAGCATCACGGCGTGCGTAAGATCGTCGTTATCAACAGTCATGGCGGCAATGACTTTGGTTCTTTCGTTCGGCAGATTCAGTCGGACCTGGAGGTGTTTGTGTTCATTGTGGACTGGTGGAAGGTGGCCGAGGATTGCTACGAGGACATTTTTGAGAAGCCCGATGACCATGGGGGCGAGTTTGAGACGTCGGTGGCATTGGCGCTTTGGCCGCAACTGGTGGAAGCGGCACAGGCGGGCGACGGTATGGCCAGGCCATTTCGTTTCGAGGCGTTGCGGCGTGGGTGGGCGAGGACGAGCCGCAATTTCGCCAAGCTGAACGACCATGCTGGCGTGGGCGACCCCAGCAAGGCCGAGGCGGAGAAGGGTCGTCGTTACCTGGACCTGGTGTGCGAGCGGATTACGGACTTTCTTGTCGAACTGGGAGAGAGCCCGATTGACGAGAGTTTTCCGCAGCAGCCTTGAGGTTTACGTCGGGGGGCGTGCTGGTGTGTTCTGTGGTATTTTGCGCGCTAAGGGGTGAATTTTTGGACAGGCTGGCAGCGGGCGGCTGCGCCTTTGTTCAGGGTGTGGGGGCGGTTGTGGCTTCGGCGAGTTCCTTGGCGCGGTCGTCGTTGCTGAACATGGTTTTCTTTTTTTCCTTTCCGCTGTCGAGGCCGAAGTAGTCGAAGCACGTCAGTAACAAATGGTTGACCCGCCAGCGTAGATCGGTGCTGGTGTCGGCGTTGACGGCGGTGCAGCGCCAGACAATGGCGTCGGCCACGGGCTGGGTCTGTTCGCGTGGGGGTGTATCGGTCTGAGGAGTGGTCTGGGAGGTGGCGTTTTGTTCGTGCTGCTGGGCTGGTGGGGCCAGATACGCTTCGATGTCGATGCCCAGTTCCCTGGCCCGTTTCTGGTCGTAGAGGGTCAGCTCGAGGTACTTGCCGAAGAGGGTATACTCGTAGGGGACGTAATAGGTTCTGCCGGGGACATAGACCATTCGACTGCGCCAGCGACGGCCTCCGACGCCGACGCTGACAAAGGTGCCGGGCTCGTGCATGGGCGTTGCGCCGGCGACGGTCTGGCCGGTGTCGATGTCGAACCAGCAGCTGAGTAGATAGCGAGCGTCTTGTGGATTGGTGACGCGATAGCCGCGTTGCTGGAGCAGATAGGCGACCTTGTCGGCCACCTCGGTATGGAGCAAGGGCTCATCGACGGCGGTGGCGGTGACGACGCCTATGGCGCTTTGTCGGCCTGGGGGGGGAAAAGCGGTGCGTCCGGAGCGGTAGGCCGTCACGCGCATGGGGACGGTGGAGCAGCCCACCGTTGCCAAACAGGTCAGTGCCGCCAGCCAAGGGCCTCTCGCCTGCTGCCAAGTTTTGTTGCTCATTAGAAAGCCCTCCAGTGTCTGTATTTCTGCCAGTCGAAAGTCATGCCCGCACACCCTTCATATGCACGGGGCGGGGGGTCTGTCAAGGGCATGCCGGTCCTGGGGGGGGGTGAGGGTGTTAAGGTGGCTTTGGGGGCGGAGGTATAGGCCCTTGTGCAGGGGTGGCTTTGTCTGGTATGGTAGGCTTCGGTGGTGACGCCCTGTGACGGCGGCGCCGGTCCATTCAATCTTGCGAAAGGAGCGACCAACATGGGTATCTGGATCGCTATCGGGGTGGCCATACTGATTCTGGTCATCATTCCGGTTGTCATGTACAACAGTCTTGTGGGCAAGAAGAATCAGGTCGCCAATGTGTTTGGGACGATTGACGCGATGCTCAAGAAACGGTACGACCTGATCCCCAACCTGGTGGCGACGGCGCAGCAGTACATGGAGCATGAACGGGGCACGCTGACGGAAATCACGGCGTTGCGTGCCAAGGCCATCAAGCCGGACCTGGCTGACGATGAGAAGGTTGCGATCGACAATCGGCTGCGCGGCATGCTTGGGGGGATCATGGTTGCGGTGGAGAATTATCCGCAGTTGAAGGCGAACGAGAATTTTCTGCATCTGCAGCGTAGCCTCAACGAGGTGGAGGAGCAGATTTCTGCGGCGCGGCGTGCGTACAACGCTTCGGTGACCGATTATAACAACGCGGTGGAGATGTTTCCGACGAACATTATGGCGTCCATGATGGCTTATAAAGAGAAGCGGTTGTTTGAGATTACGGACAAAGAACGCGAGAATGTGGATGTAGCCTCCCTGTTTAAGAAGTAAGGCCCATGAAGAATCTCGATGCACTGCGACACTTTTACCAGAGGGACCTGCTGGGCGAACTGCAACGTCTTGAACAACAGCGTCTCGATGTGGCCAAGAAGCTTACTCTTGCGATTGTGGTAACGCTGGTGCTGGCGGGTGGGGTGGTGCTGGTGTTTGGGCGGCAGTTTTTTGCCAATCCCATGTTGCTGCTTTTTCCCGTGGTCGTGGGCGTTATCATTGTCGCGGGGCTGGCCAAGTACTTCAGTCGGGGTTACGTTTCCGATTTCAAGTCGAAGATAATCGCCAGGATAGTCGGTTTTATCGATGAGAGTCTGGCCTATCGTGCGGACGCCCATATGTCGTTGGCGGAGTTTCAGGGGTGTCGTCTTTTCAATCGCCGGCCCGACCGTTTTCGGGGGGACGACTGGGTTGGCGGCAAGGTGGACGCCACCACGATCGAGTTTTCTGAGATTCACGCTGAATACAAGACGGAATCGCGTGACAGCAAAGGCCGGCGGCGGACCCACTGGCATACTATTTTCAAAGGGTTGTTTTTTCGGGCGGACTTCAACAAGAATTTCAGCGGCAGCACGGTTGTTTTGCCGGACACTGCTGAGCGGCTCTTTGGCGGGTTGGGTAAGTGGCTCCAGTCGGTCAACTTTACGCGCGGTGACCTG
>CAYNXW010000112.1:0-8384 GCA_964401265.1 uncultured Pirellulales bacterium
AAGCAGATGAAGGCGCTTTTGGCTGTATGCATGCAACCTGGTCACACAGCGCCAAGGCGATAACTGCCGAACCAGGCCTTGCACAGCGACTGAGCATTCCGCGCTTCGCGCTCCGTACTCAGCGTGTGAAGGCATACGTTCTATCCAAGGAGGTCGTATGGAATTAAAGTACTTTGCCTTGATCATTGTTTCAATCTTACTGATTGGCTCTTAGATGTATAGAAAGGCCGATTGATGCAAAAAAAGCGACCGATCACGCGACGTGGTTTTCTGAAGCAGACGGCTATGGCTGCCGGTTCGGCTCTGGCGTTTCCCGCTATTATTCCGGAGTCGGCTCTGGGGGCGGGCGGCACGGTGGCGCCGAGCAATCGTATTGTGATGGGGGCGATCGGGGTGGGTTCGATGGGCACAGGGGACCTTCACGGCTTTCTGAGCAAACGTGAGGTGCAGACGGTGGCGGTGTGTGACGTGGACCGCAGGCACCGTGAGCGAGCCAAGAAGATCGTGGACGGCAAATACAATAACAGCGACTGCCAGGCGTACCTGGATTTTCGCGAGTTGATTGGCCGGGGGGATCTGGATGCGGTGCAGTTGGCGTTGCCGGACCACTGGCACGCGATTCCGGCGATTGCGGCGGCCCGTGCGGGTTTGGACATTCACGGGCAGAAGCCTTTTGCGCGGTCGATCAAGGAGGGGCGGGCCATCTGCGACGCGGTCGACCGTTATGGGCGTATCTGGCAGACGGGCAGTCAGCAGCGTTCGGCTTATAATTTTTATCATGCTGCTCGTCTGGTGCGTAACGGTCGCATCGGTAAGGTTCATAAGATTGAGGTGGGCCTGCCGAACGGCGGCACGCATGGGCTGGCCAAGGAACTGCCGGTTCCGGAGCATCTTGATTGGGACTTCTGGCTGGGCCCGGCCCCGTGGCGTCCTTATTGTGATTTCGGCAGGGGTAGCTGTCACTGGCAGTGGCGTTGGATCATGGACTATTCGGGCGGTCAATTGACGGACTGGGCGGGTCATCATATTGATATTGCCCATTGGGGGATGGGATATGACACGACGGGGCCGGTGGAGATCGAGGGTAAGGGTACGTATCCGGAAAGCGGCTTGTACGACGTGCCTTACGAATATCGGTTCACCTGCAAGTACAAGGATGGGGTTGAGCTGACGGTTGCGAACAGCAGGCAAATTCCCCAGGGCGTCAAGTGGTACGGGGAGAAGGGGTGGATTTATGCGCGGCGTGGCAGGATCGAAGCCAACCCGGCGAAGGTGCTCAAGGAAGAGATTGGTCCGGGAGAGATCCAGCTGCACCGCAGTCGCGACCACAAGCAGGATTTTCTGGATTCGATCAAGACGCGGCAGCTGCCGGTGGCGCCGTCGGAAACGGGGCATCGTTCGATCAGTGTGGGGCTTTTGGGTGAAATTGCCATGCTGACGGGCAGAAAGATTCGGTGGAATCCGGATACGGAGGAGATTATCAACGATCCTGGCGCGTCGGCGTTGCTGGGTCGTTCGTACCGGGAGCCTTGGATGCTTTGAGGCAGATAGCGGCAGCGTGGCTATCAGGGGCCGTTGATTGCGGCCCGGGGTGGCAGTGCACCTTGAGGACACATAGGGCATTTACGCTATCTACATTGATCTTTTAAGGACCTATATATGGATCAGAAGCAACGGATTACGCGACGGGGGTTCTTCAAGAAGACAGCTGTTGCCGCCAGTTCAGCACTGGCGTTACCCACCATCATTCCGCAATCGGCTCTGGGCAAGGGGGGCACGGTGGCGCCGAGCAATCGTGTTGTGATGGGGGCCATCGGCGTGGGCAGTATGGGCCAATACGACCTGCGTGCCTTTTTGGAAAAGCCTGAGGTGCAGGTGGTGGCAGTATGTGACGTGGATCGTGTGCACCGAGAGCAAGCGAAGACCCTGGTGGACGAGAAGTACCGGAACAAGAACTGCCAGGGCTATCTGGACTTTCGAGAGCTGATTGGGCGTGGGGATCTGGATGCGGTGCAGACGACGCTGCCGGACCACTGGCACGCGATTCCGGCAATAACGGCGGCGCGGGCCGGGCTGGACATTCACGGGCAGAAGCCTTTTGCGCGGTCGACCAAGGAAGGGCGAGCAATTTGCGACGCTGTGGACCGTTATGATTGCGTGTGGCAAACGGGCAGTCAGCAGCGTTCGGATTACAAGTTTTACCATGCGGCGCGTCTGGTGCGTAACGGTCGTATCGGGAAGATTCAGAAGATCGAAGTCGGCCTGAACGGTGGCAAGCGGTACAGGCCGGCCAAGGCGCTGCCTGTTCCGGAGCATCTTGATTGGGATTTTTGGCTGGGCCCGGCGCCTTGGCGACCTTACGGCGATTTCGGTAGAGGCAGTTGCCATGGGCATTGGCGTTGGATCAGTGATTACTCGGCGGGCCAATTGACCGACAACGGCGCGCACCATATTGACATCGCCCACTGGGGCATGGGCTGGGACACGACCGGTCCGGTGGAAATTGAGGGTAAAGGCACTTTACCGGGGGACGGGTTGTACAACACGCTCCATAGTTTCACGTTCACGTGTAAGTATCGAAGCGGTCATGTGATGACGGTTGGAAGCCATCTAGCCCAGGGGATAAAGTGGTACGGCGAGAAGGGGTGGATTTTCGTCAACCGTGGCCGGCTGGCAGCGGAGCCCGTCAAAGTGCTCAAGGAAGAGATCGGTCCGGGCGAGATACACCTGCATCGCAGTCGCGACCACAAGCAGGATTTTCTGGATTCGATCAAGACGCGTCAGCAGCCGGTGGCGCCGGCCGAGGTGGGCCATCGCTCGATCAGCGTGGCGCTTCTGGGAGAAATCGCGATTTTGACGGGCAGGAAGATTCGGTGGAATCCTGATACGGAGGAGATTATCAACGATCCCGGCGCGTCGGCGTTGCTGGGTCGTTCGTACCGGGAGCCTTGGACGCTTTAGGTTGCGGGTGGCTTGATGAGAGAGTAAGGGGTGAAAGGCCGCAAGGGCGGCATGGCACTTGTGATTAGGTGTAATGACAAACAGGAATGAGTTTCTAAATAGTAACTCCAGGAAGAAGGACAGACGATGAGACAGTTTTGGACACTGATGGCAGCGATGATGGTAGTAGCAACGGTGACCTCGGCCAGGCTGACGGGCGAGACGGCGTGCACGAAATCCGGGGCATTGAAGGCGCTGGTCGTTGACGGTCAGAACAATCACGATTGGAAGAGCACTTCGCCGGTGCTGGTACGTATTCTGAAGGATTCGGGGCTGTTTAGCGTGGACGTAGCGACGTCGCCGGCGAAGGGGCAAGACATGTCCGGTTTCAAGCCGGAGTTTGGCAAGTATGACGTGGTGGTGTTGAACTACAACGGGGATAATTGGCCCAAAGTCACGCAGGATAGTTTTGTTAATTATGTCAAGAACGGCGGGGGCGTAGTGGCCGTTCACGCGGCGGATAATTCGTTTCCGGCGTGGAAGGAATATAACGAAATCATCGGCATAGGCGGCTGGTACGGTCGCAACGAGAAGTCTGGCCCTCTGGTGTATTGCAGAGACGGCAAGTTTGTCTATGACAACAGTCCGGGGCCAGGCGGCAGTCACGGGAAGTTGGCGGCCTATCCCATTACGGTGCACCATACCGATCATCCTATTATGAAAGGGCTGCCGACGCGTTGGATGCACGCGCCAGATGAACTGTACTGCAAGTTGCGTGGCCCGGCCAAGAATATGACGCTGTTGGCGAGCGGTTTTCAGTCGCCCAGTGATCGCGGACTGGGTCGTGATGAACCGACGTTATTTACGATTGCCTACGGCCAGGGGCGCATACTTCATGACACACTGGGCCACGACGCTCGGTCGATGAGTTGTGTTGGTTTTGTGGTGACGCTGGTGCGGGGTGCGGAGTGGGCGGCCACGGGCAAGGTGACGGCGACGAAGGTTCCGGAGGATTTTCCCACTGCGACGCAGGTAAGTATGCGTGAGGAGCTTACGAGGCCCGAGGTCGTTGTGGATGTTGATGCGATCATGACGTGGGACTTTACCAAAGAACGTAAGTCGATGGCGGCGATGGAAGAGGCCCTCAAGGGCGCCACCCAGAAGCAGATGCGTCGTGCGGAAGCGGAGTTGCTTACGGTGCTGGCGGCGTCGGAGGCGACGTACGCGGGTAAGCAGTATGTCTGTCGGGTGCTGCGGCAGATCGGTTCGGAGCAGTGCGTGCCGGTGTTGGCGAAGCTGCTGACGGATGCGAAGCTTTCGCACATGGCGCGGGTGGCGTTGCAGCACAATGCTTGCGTGGAGGCGGGAGCGGCGTTGCGTGCGGCATTGGCTGAGGTGGAAGACGAGAATTTGAAAATCGGAATGATTGGTTCGCTGGGAGCGAGGGGTGAGCGTGGATCTGTTTCGCAAATCGGGTCGTATCTGACGTCCGATAATGCAGTTTTATCAGGAGCAGCGATTCGTGCGTTGGGGCATATCGGGGGCAAAGAGGCGGCGGCGATTTTGGCCACAGCTGACGTGGCCGACAGTCTCAGAGCACTGCAAGCGGATTCGGTTTTGATGTGTGCCGATTCGTTGCTGGCGGCAGGTGAGCGGGCCGACGCGAAGGCGTATTACGGTAAGCTCACGACAGCGGGGACAGCTTCGATGGTGCGTGTGGCGGCGTATCGCGGCATGATTCGGACCAACCCGCAAGATGCGGCAACCGTGATAGGGACGATGGTCAAGGACAGCGATCGGAAGATACAGCAGGCAGCGGGCAAATTCATCAGCGAGGTGCCGTCGGGTCAGGCCGTCACGAAGAGGCTGGCCAAGATGCTCACGACGACAAACGCACCGGGGCAGATTGTGCTGTTGGCCGCGTTGGCGGAGCGTGGTGACGGAGCGGCGGTGAGTGAGGTGGTTCCGCTGGCGAAGAGCAAGGAGGAAGCTGTGCGGGTCGAGGCCGTTCGGGCGTTAGGCGTTTTGGGAGGGGCGGACCAAGTGGCCTTGCTGGCGGCCTTGTCGACGGGCGATGATGTGACTGCCAACACCGCGTTTGCCAGCCTGGGGCGTTTAACGGGATCGGACGTGCCGGCGGCCTTGAACCGGGTCGTCAGCAGCAAGTCCAGTGCGGCCCAGCGTAAGAGGGTTATTGAAGCGATCGAGGCTCGTCGGGAGACCGGGTCGCTTTCGACGCTTTTACAGGCGACAAAGGATAGTGACGGCGAGGTACGTTTGGCGGCGATCAAGGCGTTGGGGGAACTGGGCACGCAGCAAGAATTGCCAGCGTTGGTGGAGATAATGATAGCCTCGTCGGTCACGGGTGAACAGTCGGTTCTTCAAACGGCGCTGACGAACCTGGTGGGACGTCTTGCAGCGTTGGGTAGTGACTTGGAGCAGGCGGGCGAGCCGATTGTATCCGGTTTGAAGCGTGCGAACAGCATGGGGAAAGTCAATCTGATGCCGCTGCTACCTCGTTTGGGCAGTGCTAAGGCGTTGGCGGCTCTGCGTGGTGAACTTGGGGGCAGCGTCGACGTGAAGAAGGCGGCAGTCCGGGCGTTGTCGGAATGGCCTGATACGTCGCCAATGGCGGACCTGTTGCAGTTGGCCAAGAACGAGACCGATATGGTCAATCACGTGTTGGCGCTTCGCGGGTTCATTCGGCTGGCGGGGCAGTCATCCAATGACAAGGCGGCAGCACAAGTGGCGTCGTTTGGGGCAGCGATGGATACGGCGCGTCGGGTTGATGAAAAGCGGTTGGTGTTGGCCGGTTTGTCGAATGTGCGGGCTAAGGCGGCGTTGGCGCTGGCGGCTGGTTTTCTGGAGGAATCGGGCCTGGAAGCGGACGCGGCAACGGCTGTGGCGAAGATCGCTCTTCCTGCCAACAATCAGGCTAAGGGTCTGGAAGGCTACGATGTCGCCATGGCTTTGACAATCGCTCTGCGTCATCTCAAGGACGCGAAGCTCGTGAAGGCGGTCGAGGCCTATCTGGAGAAGATCGCTTTGCCGGTTGATGAAGGCTTTACGGCCCTTTTCAATGGCAAAGATTTGAGCGGTTGGATTGGGGACACGAAGGGTTACGCGGCGCAGGACGGCATGATCGTGTGCAAGCCGGGGGGCAAGCTCTTTACGGCGTCGGAGTACAGCAACTTTGTATTCCGGTTTGCGTTCAAGCTGCCGGCCAATGCCAACAACGGGCTGGGTATTCGCACGCCGACCAGTGGCGACCCGGCGTATGTGGGGATGGAGCTGCAGATTCTGGACAACTCCGGCGACAAGTACACGAAGCTGCGTCCTTATCAGTATCACGGGTCTGTTTACGGGGTGGTGCCGGCGGAGCGTGGTTACCAGCGGCCTGTGGACCAGTGGAACTTCCAGGAAGTCATCGCCGACGGCGACCAGATCAAGATCACTCTGAACGGTCATACGATTCTGGATGCCAATATCCGGGAGGCGTCGGCCAAAGGGACGATGGACCGTCGGGCACACCCGGGCCTGTTGAACGAGAAAGGGCACATCGGCTTTCTGGGTCACGGTTCGGTCGTCCGCTTCCGTGGTATTCAGGTCAAGCCCCTTGACTAATGAGGTAGAGCGAGCCCGCTTGTAGGCGCCGCTCTTACGCACTGCAGGAAGCAGTGGGTTGAGGGCTGAGACGACTGTAAACTGGAGACGTGAATACTCATGTGCGTGTGTCTGTGCGGTCCCGATTGGACCAGGCAGGCGCATGCACTGCTATATGGAAGATTGCAGTGGTGTGGTTGGTAGTCTCGATCGCGCGGTAATGAAGAGGACATGGACGTGCGGAGTATGACGAACTGAACGCAACGGAAGTATCCATATCGTCATATGGAAGAGGATTACGGGTAGGAGCGTGTGATTATGGTTTTTTGGGATTGGCTGGTTGTCGGCTTTTATGTTTGTTGCACGGTATTGATTGGGATTTATTTTGCTAAGCAGGCGGCCAAGAGCACGGCAGACTTTTTTGTTGCGGGTCGGAGCCTGCCTTGGTTTATCGCGGGCACCTCGATTGTGGCGACGACCTTTGCGGCGGACACTCCTCTTTTTGTGGCAGGGCTGACGCGGGGTGAAGGCATTTTCGGCAATTGGATATGGTGGAATGGCGCGATCGGGGGCGCGGCTACGGTGTTCTACTTTGCCCGGCTGTGGCGGCGAACGAAGGTGCTGACGGACATTGAGTTTATTACGCAACGATACGAAGCCTCGCCGCAAAACACCGCTCTGAGATTGTTTAAGGTTGTCTATTACGGAATCATGCTCAACTGCATGGTGATTGCGTCAGTCACGCTGGCAATGACGAAGATCATCAATGGGGTAGTGGATCTTCCCCAAGAGGCTTTATTCACTGTTCCGGGTCTTGGCGGCGTGACACCGACGGCCCTGATTTTGGTCGTATTGGGCTTGTGCGCTCTTGCGTATTCGGTTCTTTCGGGATTGTATGGTGTGGTTTACACGGACATGCTTCAATTTGCTCTGGCCATGATCGGTTCCATTTCGTTGGCGGTTATTGTCTACGTCAAGGCTTCCGGCGGCGAGGGTTTGATGGCGAAGTTGAATTCGGTTCCCGGCTTTGATCCGCACATTTTGGATTTTGTTCCAGATTTATCGGTGATGAATATCGTCACATTCACGTTTGTTGTGTATGTGGTGGTTGGCTGGTGGGCTGCGGCTCCGGGCGACGGTTATTTTGTTCAGCGGCTTTTGGCTTGTCGCTCGGAAAGAGACTCGCTGTTGGCTTATCTATGGTTCAATTTCTGTCATTGCGTCCTGAGGCCCTGGCCCTGGATCATTGTGGCAGTTCTGTCCATCTATTATTTGCCGGATTTACAGGATCCTGAAGCTGCTTTTCCCGCTATGATCAACAAGTTCCTTCCCGTTGGTCTCAAGGGCGTCATGGTGGCGGCGATGCTGGCGGCCTTTATGAGTACGCTGGACACGCATTTGAACTGGGGATCATCGTATCTGATGAATGACTTGTACCAGCCGTATATCAGGAAGAATGCGGACGCCAAGCACTATGTGTTTGTTTCGCGTATATGCATGCTCGTTACTGTCTTTTTCGCACTGTTGATCGCTTCCAAGCTAGACAGTCTGGTGGCGATTATGAAGTACATGCTGGTAATTTTGGGTTCTCTTGGTACGGTGATGATCGCCCGGTGGTACTGGTGGCGGGTGAATCCGTGGTCGGAGATCTCGGCGATGGCAGCGTCGCTTGTTATAGGCAATCTGGTGAACATTATGCCTTGGACCAGCGCGCAGGAGCTATTGCCTTTGCGTATTGTTATCACGATGGTCATTGTAACGACCACGTGGGTGACGGTCACCCTGCTGACTTCGCGAAAGCCCTGTGCTCAGACGCTCGCCTTTCATAAGAAGATGAGGAT
>CAYNXW010000113.1:0-8346 GCA_964401265.1 uncultured Pirellulales bacterium
AGCGAGTTGGTGGTGTTTATTCGTCCTCGGATCGTGATCGAGCCGACGTTGACGAGCAAGGAGCAGTGTTTTCTGGACGAGTCGGAGCGAGAGCTGAGTACGCCGAGGTGTCCGGCACCGCAGGTGGACCGTTGTTATCCGAGTGAGGCGGCGTCGGTGGAGGCGGAGGCTCAGTAGGGGGCCAGGCGTTCGTGGTGGCAGAGGCGGCGTTTTTGCGGAGGCCGGGGCGATTGCATAAAGCGGCAAAGCGGCATGAACAGGGATGAGGCTATTACGACGCAGGAGCCGAGTCGTCGGCCATTGTGTTACCAGGCCGGTTATCTGCCGGTCCCGTTGCAGACGGTGCCGACGGAGAGTCTTGAGGGGGTGAAGCTCTATATTGAGACGCAGGGTAGTTACACGCTCTATAGGAATCTGTCGGTGGGGTTTGGGCGTCGCGACCATCAGCGTTTGCTGAAGGCGGGTGTGGATTTTGTGTACGTTTCGGTGCAGGATCACGCTGCTTATTACCAGACGGTGGAGCACGCTCTGGAGAATATTGTAGCGGATGAAGAGCTTGCGCAGGAGAAGAAGGCGGAGATAGTCTATTCGACGAGCATGGAGCTGGCGAATCAGATTATGTTGGAGCCTCCGAGCGCGCGGGATATCGGTCGGACGGAGAGTCTGGTTCAGTCGACGGTTCATCTGATCATGCAGGACGACGGGGCGTTTCGTCATTTATTTGAGGTGTCGAATCACGATTTTTACACGGCGACGCACATGGTGAACGTGTGTTCGTCGGTGGTGTATCTGGCGTGGAAGATGGGGATCAATAATGATCGTTTTTTGCAGAATTTGGGTACGGGGGCGATTTTGCATGACATCGGCAAGTTGTTTGTGCCGCCGTCGCTTTTGAATGCTCGGGGGCGTTTGAATGTGGAGCAGTTTGAGATGCTTCATACGCATGTGGAGCGTGGTTGCGCCTATTTGACGGAGGTGGCCGATTTGACGCCGGAGGTATTGACGGTGGTGCGTGAGCATCACGAGCGTCTGGATGGTTCGGGTTATCCGTACGGTTTGGAGGGCAATCACATATCGCTGGCGGGTCGTCTGGCGGGTATTGTGGACACACTTGAGGCGATGACGTCGGTGAGGCCTTACCGGGAGCATACGTTTTCGGTGGAGGAGGCGTTGGCTTATCTGAAGGAGAACTCGCCGGAGAAGTATGATGAGGAGATTGTGGGGTTATTTTCGGAGTTGATCGAGGAGACGGTGCGTGGCGGCAAGACGGGGGGCAAGAAGCCCAAGCAAGTGTTGGGGTCGTTAGTGGAAGACTCTTATCAGGACGAGCGTTGTCGCCGTAAGCATCCACGTTATTTTTTTCGTATGCAGATGCCGGTTCATACGTTGAGTCGCAAAGGTGAGGAGATTGTGGTGGGTCCGGCGGAGAAGTTGATTGTGCACAATGTGTCGCGTTCGGGTTTGGGGCTATTGAGTCCGCGAGTTCTTCAGGTGGACCAGAACATTTGCGTGTCGGTGACGTTGCCGGGAGAGCGTAGGCCGACGCGTCTGGTGGCGGTGGTGGTGCACTGTGTGGACCACGGTGACGGTTGGTACACGGTGGGGTCGCGTTTTCACCGGACGCAGCCACAGGCGTTTATTGATGAAGTGCGTAAGCTGGTGATGATACGTGAGCAGTCGCCGGTGGGGTGAGGGGGTGTGCGGGGGCGGTGGATTAGATGATGAGGGGGAGGGCGTTGAGGAGAGAGGGGCAGCGGTGTTGGCAGAGAGGGGCGACACCGCTTTGTTGGATGTTCCCGCCATCGATGCCGATGACGGCGAATCCTGCAAGTCTGATGGAGCAGGCGCCGGCAGCGCTGTCTTCGATGCCGACTACGTGATGGCGTTTTTTTGGGGAGATACCGAGTCCGATGCGAGCGGCTTCGGCGTAGAGCCAGGGGTGTGGTTTTGGTGAGAGTTCGCCGAGGGTTCCGGGTTGGCCATTTCGTAGGGGGAATCCGGCGGTGATGATGGCGTCGTAGAAGTCTTTGGGGTCGCCGAGGTCGAGGGTTCTGAAGGCGGCGAGGATTTCGGGCCAGGCTTTTTCGTAGAGGCCGGAGGTGACCAGGGCGATCTTGATGTTTTTTTCTTTGAGCTGGAGCAGGAAGTCTTTGAGTCCTGGTGCGGGGGTGAATGCGTCGGTGCGTCCTTTGCCCTGGATGATGGCTTGCATTTCTCGTTTGGTGTGTTTGAAGTAGAATTCGCGAGCCTGTTCTAGTTTTTTGTGGGGGCAGTATTTTTTGATGGTGAATTGGAGGTGTTCGGAGACGCTATGGCCGGAGACGAAGGGTAGGTCGTCGTCTTCGAGTTGGAAGGAGGGGTTATCGAGGAGGCTGGCGGTGGTGAGTTGGATTATCCATATCCAGAAGTGTTCGGAGTGGACGCTGGTGCCGTCGAGGTCCATAAGGACGGCGTGGACGGGTTTTTCGATGGTTACGGGTTGTACGGGGTAGTAGGCGGGGTAGCCCAGGGCGGATTTGACGTAGGCGAGGGTGTGGTCGGGCCAGGCGATGAATTCGACTTTGCGGTCGCCGGTGGCGAGTATGGTTTGGACGGCGTTTTTACCGACGACGTGCAGGCCATCGGAGGCGGCGGTGAGGCTGACGAAGCCGTCGTCTTGTGCGATGGGGCCGATTTCGGGGAGGTTGGCAAGGATGGTCACTGGGGGCTCGCTGTGGATTTGCAGGCAGGAGTCTTTAGGTGGTAGTCGCCGGAGGGCAGGAGGAACGTGGCGTGGTGTTTGTCGGCTTCTAGGAGGGTGATGTCGGGGTGTGCGGTGAGGGGTTGGCCTGCTTCGGTGACGGTGTTGGGGTTGTTTGTGGGCAAGGTGAAGGCAGCGGTGGTGTTGGCGGGGATGGAGAGGTTGAAGGTGAGATTGGCGTCTTGTCGTTTCCAGTTGGCGACGATGGGGCCGTGTATGGAGTTGTAGGAGGCGTGGACGTAGTTGAGTTCGGGTACGATGGCGGGTGCGATGCTGAAGTGTTTGAAGCCGGGTTTGTCAGGGTCGGGTTTGATGCCGGCGAGACCGGCGAAGAACCATTCGCTGACGGAGCCGAACATGGGGTGGTTGTTGGAGAAGGTGTTGTCGCTTCCGGGCCAGTGTTCCCAGATGGTGGTGGCGTCGTTTTCGATCATGTAGCCCCAGCCGGGTGCGGTTCTTTGGTTGGTGATGCGGTAGGCGACATCGGCAGAGCCGTGGTTTGTGAGTAGGCCCATCATGTAGGCGGTGGTGAAGATGCCGGTGGTGAGGTGGTCGTCGTGGTCTTTGATGTTGGTCAGGAGTGCGTCGAGAGCGGGTCGGCGGTCCTGTGGGGCAGTCAGGTCGTAGTGGAGGGCGAAGGTTTGGCAGGACTGGTTTCCGGAGCCGTAGAGGGGGGCGTCTTTCTGTCGGAATCGTTTTACGAATTGGTTTTTCATTTCGTCGGCGAGCTGGCGGTAGTGTTGGGCGTCGTTGGTATTGCCGAGAGTCTTGGCGAGGTTTGCCAGCAAGGCGACGTTGTAGTAGAACTGGGCGTGGCTGCAGAATTCTCGTGGTGGGCGTTCGACGGCTTCATGGTCGGCAAAGTGGGTGAATTTGTCAGCGACTTTTTTATTTTGGAGGAGGAAGTCGACCCAGGTTTTGGCGACGGGGTACTGGTCGCGTAGGAGTTTTCGGTTGCCGTAGAAGGTGTGCAGTTGGGTGAGGACGTAGGGGTGGGCGAGGCCCCAACCGACGTCACCGGGTATGCTGTTTCTGAGCACCTTTTGGTCGATGCCGACGTAGGGTGCGGTATTGGTGAGAGCGCCGTTGGGCCGGGCGGCGTCGGCTAAATCCTGGACAGATTTGGTGTAGAAGGCGGCGACGTCGAAGTTGTAGAGGAAGGTGTTGGCGGTGGCCACGAGATCTCCGCCGTAGCCGAACTTTTCGCGGCCGGGGCAGTCGGACTGGAGGCCGAAGATGTTGCTGAGAAAGGTGTTGACGCAAGCCTGTTGAATCTTGTTGAAGAGGTCATTGGAGCAGTGGAATTGGCCGGCACGTGGCAGGTCTGTGTAGAGGGGCAGTCCCTGGAGGGAGTCGAGTGAGGGTTTTTGGGGGAGTCCGGCGACTTCGACGAAGCGGAATCCGTGGAAGGTGAAGGTTTGAGAGTAGGTTTCGGGACCATTGCCTTTGAGGATGTAGGTGTCGGCTTGTTCGGCGAAGGGGGGTGCTCCGGGGCCACCTTGGGCCCAGCCACCCTTTTTGATTTGGCCGCAAATGGCGGTCATGACGTTAACGCGGCCGTCGGGATGGAGGAGTTCGCCGTAGCGGAGGGTGACTTTTTGTCCGGCGGCGCCTTGGACGTTGAGTCGGATCCAGCCGGCGAAGTTTTTGCCGAGGTCGAAGACGTAGACGTTGGGTTGGGGCTCGGTGAGTGCGACGGGGCGTAGGGGAGTGAAGGCCTTGATGGGCGGTTGCATTTGGCGGCGGAGGGCGCCGGCGGGGCGGTTCTGGGCGAGGTGGGCATTTTTCCAGGTGCTGTCATCGAAACCCGGCGAGTCGTAGCCGGTTTGTTCGAGGCGGGCGTCGTAGAGTTCGCCGAGGTAGACGTCGTTTCGGAGGATGGGTCCTGGGGCGTGTTTCCAGGAGGTGTCGGAGAGGATGGTTTGTGTGGAGCCGTCGGTGTGTTTGACTTCGAGTTGGGCGATGAAGCAGGGTCTTCCGGTGGGGAGATGGTCGCGGAGATTGAGCCAGCCCCACATTTTCATGGGCAGGGGGTTGTACCATCCGTTGCCGAGGGTTACGGCGAGGCAGTTGTCTCCTTTTTGGAGTTGGTTGGTGACGTCGAAGACGCTGTAGAGGATGCGTTTGTCGTAGGTGGTCCAGGCGGGGTCGAGGACGTGGTCGCCGATTTTTTGGCCGTTGAGTCGGGCTTGGTAGTAGCCTAGGGCGGTAATGTAAAGGTGGGCGCTACGGACGGGTTTTTTGGCGGTGAAAGGTTTTCGGAAGAGGGGGGCGGGGTCGTTTTTGTAGAAGTCTTCGAGTTTTTCGGGCAGTGGTTTGCCGTTGTCGATCCATTGCGCGGACCAGTCGGCGGGCTTGAGCAGGCCCATGGACCAGGTGGCGGGTTGGCTCCAGGGGGCGGGGCAGTCTTTCGTGTCCCAGACGCGGACTTTCCAGTGGCATTGCATGCGGGAGGTTAGGGGTTTGCCCTGGTAGGTGATTTCGATGGTCTGGTCGGAGGTGAGTTTGCCGGTGTCCCAGAGGTCAGCCTGGTTTTGCTGGAGGAGTTCGAGCGAGGAGGCGACGAGGATGCGGTAGGCGGATTGCTTCTGGGCACGTTGGGCAGAGCTGAGGGTCCAGCTGAGTCGGGGCGGGTTGGCGTCAATGCCGATGGGGTTGGTGAGGTATTCGCAGCGGAGGTTTTGGATTTGCAGGTCGGCTGGTGCTGCGCACGTGTCGGCGGCGGTGAGAGCGAGGGGGAAGGTGAGGGTCAGAGTAAGGGTGCAGAGTAGGATGTTTTTCATTTTTGACGCTCCTAGCGGGTGTGGGTCGGGCTTTTCAGGTGTTTTTGTAATTTAGCGGTTCCGAGGGAGGCTTGAGCCTTGAGGGCCAATCTGCGTTGCGCTACGGTTACACTATTGAGTTTTTTTCACGTGGATAGTAAGGCAAGGTGGGCTTGGGGGCAAGAGGAAATTAAGGCTGGCGGTAGGGGTTGCGGGGAGTGGGGGTATGGCATAGAATGCGTGGGGTCTGGTCAGGTGTGGAGTGGGTGTCGTTCTGTCAGGGGGTCGAAGGGAGCGTGGTTCGTGGAAGCAATGGAGAAGCGTTATCAGGCGAGTTTGAAGCGATATACGACGGCGTTGCGTAATGGGAAGCCGGATATGGTTCCTATTCGGCCTTTTGTTGCGGAGTTTGCGGCGAAGTACGCGGGGTATACGTGTCAGGAGGTGACGCAGGATTATCGTCTGGCGTTTGACGCGGCGTGCAAGTGTGCGGCGGGCTTCGACTGGGACGCGGTCGTGGGGAACATGGTGTACGTGTGGGCGGGGGTGACGCAGGCGGTGGGGTTGAAGTATTATGGGATGCCGGGGGTGGAGATCGGGCCGGAGACGGGTTTTCAGTATCGTGAGCCTTCGGAGGATGAGGCTTTCATGCGGGTGGAGGACTATGAGGCGTTGATTGAGGACCCGACGGGGTACTTGTTCAACGTGTGGCTACCTCGGGTGTCTCGGGACGTTGTGGGGATGGGGGAGCTGGCGACGTTTCGGAACAATATGTCGTTCTTGAAGGGGGGCATGGCGATGTTGAGCTATTTCATGGGGTTTGGGTCGCAGGCTCAGCGGCTTCGCGAGGAATGCGGGACGGCCTCGGCGATTGCGGGGATACTCAAGGCGCCGTTGGACATTCTGGGTGATAAGCTGCGGGGTTATGTGGGTTTGACGATGGATTTGCACGAGCGGCCCAAGCAGGTGTTGCGTGCGTGCGAGGCGTTGCAGCCCCATTTGCTGCATGTGGCGTTGGCGGGTGCGGACCCGGCCAAGCAGGTGCCGGTGACGATCTGGATGCATCGAGGTTGTGTGCCTTTTGTGACGCCGGCGCAGTTTAATGAGGTGTATTGGCCTACGCTCAAGCCGATCATCGAGGAGATCTGGCGTCAGGGGCATCAGGTATTGTTTTATGCGGAGGGGCAGTGGCTCCAGCATGCGGACGCGTTTTTGGAGTTGCCGGAGGGCAGCATTATCTATCATGTGGATCGGGATGATGTGTTTGAGGTTCACAAGAAGGTGCATCACAAGTTTGCGATCAGTGGGGGGGTGCCGAATTTTCTGCTGTCTTATGGCAAGCCGGAGGAGGTGCGGGCGTTTTGTAAGAAGGTGATCGAGGAGGTGGCTGCGGACGGGGGGTATATTATGGATGCGTCGGCGATCATGCAGAACGATACGTCAATCGAGAATGTGCGGGCGATGACGGAGGTTACGCGGGAGTATGGGGTCTACTAGTAGAGACGATGGGGGTTGGAGGTTTGGTTATGTCGGATAAGCAGGAAAAGCAGGTGACGGAGCGGCGGCCTGGTGTGTGCGTTCCCTGGGAGGAGAAGCGGGCGGAGTGGGGAGATTTGCCGGGTGATGAGGGTATTGTCAAGCGGGTGTGGGAGGAGACGGACTCGCTGGCGCATATGTATATTTGGCACTTGTTGGTGTCGTTCTAGAGAGCGAGTGGGCTCGCAGATTTGTGGTAGGTGTTAAGGGCAGCGCCAAGCTTGAGGCTGTGCAGGAGGCGGAGCCTTTTGCCTGGCGTTGCACCTATTGGGAGAGCATGTCTCAGGGGCGGTGATTGGGAGGCAGTGGGCGTTTTTGTTTATGGTTTGACGACGCCGATGGTGAGCAGGAGGTTGGCGTAGGTGCGTTGTTCGCCGGTGGCGATGACGAGGATGGTGTCTTCCTCGCGGGCGAAGTCGTAGAATTCGAAGCGTTTTTTCTTGGTGCGGTCGAGGTCGTCGGGGAGGATTTTGCGGAAGTCGGTGAAGATGGGTTGGTCTTGGCCGTCTTCGGGAACCATGACGGTGGCCTGTTCGATGGGGACCGAGGCCACGAGGGCGTCGAGGACGTCGGGGACGGAGACGAGGCCCGGAGCGAGGTTGAGGAAGACGTGCTGGGCTCCGGCGGGTGAGCCGGTGACGAAGGGGTAGTTTCCGTCTGCGATGAGGATACGGCTGCCGTGGCCTGCCTGGCCCAAGGCAAAGAGGATTTCGGGGTGCAAGAGTTTGGTTTTGAGCATGGTATTTGTCCTGTCTTTTGGTCAGTAACGGTTTTTTTGTACGATGCCAGCAAGAACACTCGGCTGGTGGCCTCGGTCGAGTCGAGACGGAACCACGAGTAATCGGTCGATGGTGGGCATTATAACGGTCGATTCTGTGGTGGTCCAGAGTGTATTTTCGTTGGTGTCCCTGCAATATGCCAGGCGGATTCAAGTCCCAAGTGAGACACGTCGGTGCGCTACGTTACGCAGCTGAGTATACTGTACCGGCTCAGTTGGCGGTGGCAGAGGACACATGAGGTGGACGTCATCAGGGCAATCGCATCTAATGGGTTCAGGGCAGTTTGGCACTTCAGTATTGTGGGCTGGCTGATAAGAAAGGGACTTTCGCTTCGGTTGTGACGCTGCAGGGCCAGAAGACGGAAGCTGGTAAGAGGCTGGACCTTGGTGTGCACAATGGGCAAGAGCACGCTGAAGCGTGAACTCTTGCAGGAGAGGGCGTTGGGAGAATCCCCCGATTTTACATCGGGGGCTGGAGTGCGGAGGACCCTCGGTTAACACCGGGGGCTTCAAGAGGTGGGGTATAAGTG
>CAYNXW010000114.1:0-8328 GCA_964401265.1 uncultured Pirellulales bacterium
TGCCCACTGCACGCGGGGCCCGGTGGGGTACATCATGGCTGCTGCCAGTTGCAGATCCGCTTGGCCCGAGCAGTCTCGCAGGGCTGTCCAGCAGGCGGGTCGGTTGTCATGGGGAAAATCGTGGATCTGGTACAGCATCCAGGCCCGCACATCGTTCTGCTGCCAGCGATCGGCAAGCAATTTCAAGGCCAGCGTCAGGCACGGGTTCTTGCCCAGGTTGGCATTATGACTGTGCAGTACATAGGGGCTCTCGCTCGTCCCTGCCTCGAATTGGCACGCCTGCGTTAAGTGCTGCGCCAGTCGACGGCCCTGCTCAAACAAGTCGGTCCGGCAAGTTGCTGGTTGTTGATTGTAACCCAGGTCGGGCAACGTGATGGGCCTGATTGTGACTTCTCGCTCGTGCTGTCGGTTCGCCGACCGTTCGAGCTGTCCGACCAAGGCCATGCCTGTAGGTCCGGATGTGTCCGACGCCAACAGGTCGATATGCAAACGCTTGTACGGGCCGTATTCAATCAGGGCCCGCAACGTATTGGCAATGACCGTATAGACGCCGCTACGTCGCAAATGGTAGTGGAGCACCCCCAGTCTAAGTTGGCCGCTCGTGGCGGCGGTGGTGCTGCGGACCTTGTCTGGTTCATGGTTACCCATGGCGGCCCCTTGCGTCTTATGCTGTGTTCCGTTGGCCCATAATCGCCTTTGCCCGCGTATGCGAGTCGTGGTTTACTCGCGGCCGCTCGCTATCTACCTGTATGCGGTTCAGTCAAGATCATGTCCGCCACCGCTGCCAGGTTTGTCACCACGGCATCGGGCTCTATTGGCCGCTGCTGTCCGTCGGTCTCTCCCAGTCTTGCCATGGCAGCATCCCCGGAAAAAAACACCGTGGCCATGCCCTGCCGCGCCGCTACGGCGATATCGTTGGCCATGTCATTGCCGACGTACACTGTCTGGTCGGCGCTGATGTTCAGCGTCTTCAGGTGTCGCAACGCCAAACGAAAAGCGGCCGGGTTCGGCTTGCTGAACCCCAGCTGGTAAGAGAAGAGGATTAGCGAGGGTGTAAATATGTCCTCCAGTTCCATTGTGCCGCCCGTTGCTTCACGTAGCAGTCTGCGTAAATGCCACGGGGTATAGAACTGTGCGTTGGAAATGATGCCCTGCACCAGGTCCGCCTTTTGCAGTCTGGCAAGGCACGAGGCCGCCTGGGCGTAAAAGTACGTACGCTGTAGTGAACAATCAAAGAAATACGCCGCTCGGCAGGCCGTCTGTAATAGCGGTTCGGCGTAAGGCGGTTCATAACCCACCCGGCAGCAGTCCGCCAGTATACGCTGCCAAATACGCTCAATTACCACCTCGGGGTATTGTATGTCCTGTTGTAGCGACCGGGCGTGCGATGCTTCTATCTCCCGCAGGTACATCTGCGAAAGCGTCTGGGCCGGCGGCAGGTTGGGGCAGAGTTTCTGGAGCGACACCTCCAGGTTGAACTCTTGCGCCGTGGCCTCGGCCGATTTGCTCAGCCGCTCTGGCTCGGTCAAGCTCTGGGACAGAGCCCCCGTGTCCATGCCGCACAACGTGCCGTAGATGTCCCATATCACCGCTCGGACGTGACGCAAGTCAGCCCGCCGTTGGGGTAGTCCCACCGGTTGGACGCTCTCAGGCAAAGGGCATGCCCAGCGACGGTCCACGTTGCGGAAGTATCTCGACAAGGCCGGCGCATAATGAAACAATGCTCCCATACCCCCATATTAGGCCATTTGTCGCCCCTGTCAAATACGGTTGGCGGGCAACGTTTTTTTTCTTTTACCGTTCGGGCAAATCCCCTATTATCGGGACTCCGTCAATACCTGAGTACCTGACGCTGTACCCTTAAGACGAAAAGGAGTTTTGCCCATGGCGAGCGATATGAAACAGTGGTTGATAGTCCCGATGGCCCTGGCTGTTGCTTCGATGGCGGCCGCTCAGGTCACCCCGCAAGAGACGGGCCAAAAAGGCTGGCATGTGGATGCCGTCAGCGGTGTCTTCAGCGGCGGCACCTGGGCCCAGACTCGGACCGACCTGGGCGAGCCCGTCAAGGTTACCACGGACGAAGGCTGGCTCATCGGGGTTCGCGCAGGCCAGGATACGGAATTTCTCGGCTGGGAGGCTTCCGTCGCCGGTGTCTTTGCCGATATGGACGTCAAGGCGGCGCCGCAGGTGCTGGGGGTCGACTCGGCAGAGGACTCCGGTCTGGTGCTCCTCGACGTCAATGGCCTGTGGTACCCCTTTGGCGACAACCTGGGCGACGGCCGCATCAAACCCTACGGTTCCATAGGGCCCGGTTTGGCCTATTTCACCAGCGATTACAGCGACGTCGACAACGAGTTGATGTTCGATGTGAACCTGGGCTTTGGCGTCAAGTTTCTGCTCGGTGACCAGGGCAATCCTGTCATTCGTGCGGACTATCGGTGGTATGCCATGTACGGCTCCGATGACGACATGCGAAACCGTATTTACCGCCAGGCGTTGACGCTCGGCATCGGCTGGAATTTCTAGCACCCGCCTTGTTCGTGCATAGTGCCTGGCCGGTGAGCCAAACAGCCGTCGCGACGGACGCGACACGCAGAAACCCCAAAACCAAGCTACCATACAAAGCAGGAGTTGACCTTAAGTGGCCGATTTGACCCGTAAGAAAATTGCCGTTATTGGCGCCGGTAACGTGGGCGCCACTTGTGCCCATTGGCTCGCCGAAAAGGAATTGGCCGACATTGTCCTGGTCGACATCGTTGATGGACTGGCGGCGGGCAAGGCCCTCGATCTGGCCGAGGCCTCACCCGTCGGTCGCTACGACGTCAGCATTAAGGGAACTACCGACTATGCGGACACGGCCGGCAGCGACGTCGTGATCATCACCTCCGGCCTGGCACGCAAGCCGGGTATGAGCCGTGACGATCTTCTCGAAAAGAACACCGCCATCATGGCTGATGTGACTCGTCGTGTTGTCGCTCTCAGCCCCGACGCCTTCCTGATCGTGGTCACCAACCCGCTCGATGCCCTGGTTCACGTTGCCGCTCGCGTGTCCAAGCTGGACCCCGGCAAGGTCATGGGGATGGCCGGCGTGCTCGATACCGCCCGCTACCGCACCTTCATCGCCCAGGCCCTCAACGTGTCCGTCACAGACGTCAGCGCCCTGCTGCTCGGGGGCCACGGTGACGACATGGTGCCGCTGCCTCGCTATACGTCCGTGGCCGGCATCCCGCTGCCCGAGTTGCTCGACGCCGACAGCATCGACGCCATTGTCAACCGTGCCCGCAAGGGTGGCATCGAGATTGTCAATCTGCTCAAGACGGGCTCCGCCTATTATGCTCCCGCTGCCGGCGCGGCGGAAATGGCGGAGGCCATCCTAAAGGACAAACGGCGTATCCTGCCTTGTTGTGCCTATTGTGACAGCGAATATGGCGTGGGCGGCTGCTTCGTTGGTGTGCCTGTGGTGCTTGGGGCCCACGGTGTCGAGAAGGTGATCGAACTGCAGCTTAGCGACCAGGAAAAGCGACTCTTCGATTCGTCGGTCAGCCACGTCAAAGAACTGGTTGCCAAGGTCGACGCGTTGCTCGCATAGGATGTGCCATGAAGATTGCGCTCGCCCAGATCAATCCGATCGTCGGCGATGTGGCCGGCAACGCGGCTCTTATCCGCCGGACCATCCAGCAGGCCCAGCAGGCTGGCGCCCGGCTTGTCGTCTTTCCCGAGCTCGCCTTGGTCGGCTATCCACCCAAGGACCTGCTGCTCAAACCTCAATTCATTGAAGATAACGTCGCCGCGATGGAAGCACTGGCCACCACGACCGGCTCCTGTGCTGCCTTGGTCGGCTTTGTCTGTCAACACACTGGGCCCACCGGCCGCGCCCTGCACAACGCCGCCGCGCTGCTCCAGGATGGCCGGGTAGTCGCTCGCTATTTCAAACGCCTGCTGCCCACCTACGACGTCTTCGACGAAACACGCTATTTTCAACCTGGCCAGTCTCATTCCATTGTGGAACTCGACGGTCGTCGCCTCGGCCTGACCATCTGCGAAGACATCTGGCAAAGTGCCGACCACACCTCGCGGCAACTCTATGACATCAAACCCCTGGCCGATCTGCAGCAAGACGGCGTTGATCTATTCATCAATATGTCCGCGTCACCCTTCGTCAATGGCAAAGACGCTTTCCGCAAAAAACTGTTTGCCGACCAGTGTCGCCGCTACCAGCTGCCCCTGCTCTACGTCAACCAGGTGGGCGGCAACGACGAACTCATCTTTGATGGCTGCAGTTGTGCCTTCGACAGGCAGGGCCAAATCATTGCCCAGGCCCGCGATTTCGCCGAAGACCTCCTGCTTGTCGATCTGGCCCAGCCTGAACAGAACCGTTGCGAGACCATTCGCAGCGATATCGCCTCCGTTCACGGCGCCCTGGTGTTAGGCCTGCGCGACTATGTTACCAAGTGCGGCTTTAGCAGTGTTGTCCTGGGGCTCTCTGGCGGTATTGATTCCGCGGTGACTGCCTGCCTTGCCGTTGACGCACTCGGTCCAGACAACGTGCGTGGCGTTCTTATGCCCAGCCGCTACACCAGCGACGAGAGCAATCAGGATGCTGCCGCCTTGGCCGCCCAGCTCGGAATCAAGACGTGTACCATCCCTATAGGTCGTGCCCACGACGTTATGGAAGCATCCCTGGCCGACGTCTTTGCCGGTCGCTGCCCCGACGTCACTGAGGAAAACATCCAGGCGCGTTTGCGAGGCACCATTCTCATGGCCCTGAGCAACAAGTTCGGCCATCTGCTGCTGAGCACCGGCAATAAGAGTGAGCTCGCCGTTGGGTACTGCACCCTTTATGGCGATATGGCCGGTGGACTTGCTGTCATCAGCGACGTGCCCAAAACCATGGTGTACGATCTGGCCCGCTTCATCAACCGCGACCGCCAGATCATTCCCGAGGCTTCCATTACCAAGCCGCCATCAGCCGAGCTGCGACCTGACCAGACCGATCAGGACTCGCTGCCTCCCTACGAGCAACTCGACGAGATCCTCGCACGATACGTCGAGCAGGAACAGGGATTCGGCCAGATCGTTGCTGCCGGCTTCGACGCCGCCGTTGTCAGAAGAATCATTGCCCTGGTTGATCACAACGAATACAAACGAAAGCAGGCCGCCCCTGGTCTCAAGGTCACGGGGCGCGCCTTCGGTACGGGCCGACGCATGCCCCTTGCCCAGCGGTACCAACCCTGCCAGACATCTCCAGACTCTAAATGATTCTTTCGAGCCGACCTCGGCCAACGCGCCGCAGTCTCGCCCTTACGCCGATCCTGCCGCCGGGGCCACCTTCTCCAGCTTGGCATACTCCAAGGCGAGCGTCACGCGGTTGCCCCGGTTGAATTGCACGACCACCTGACTGTTGCTCCGGCTGGATATTACTTGCTCGATTCTTCCCATCCCGAATTTAGCATGTCGCACCAGCTCGCCCTTTACAAAGGCTGCATCGCCTGAGCCTGCAGCAGCAGCCGAAATGGCGTTGGCGACGGCTTTGTCCTCGGCGTTCTTGCTCTCGTCGGCTCGGTTGCGTTTGCTGGCACTATAGCTGGATGACCCCTTTTTCGCCCGCGACCAGCCGCCGCCTGAGCCGGCCTTGCCTGACGAGCCCCAGCCTCCCCGGCCTCCTCCCTTGGCCCCTTGGCCCGACCGGCTCTGGCCGTGCCCGTAGCCTTGCCCCGCCCCCTGTCCACGCCGCCAGCCCAAATTCGCTTGAGCGCTGTCAAGGCTCAACGTCTCCACCGACTCACTCTCTCGAAACGTCAATCCTTGCAGCCCACGCAAAAACTCCGAACGTATCGTTGCCCGCGACGTCCCCTGCAAGGTCCGCCGCCGGGCAAAACTCAAGGTCAAACGCTGCTGCGCCCGCGTAATGCCCACAAAGAGCAAACGCCGCTCCTCCTCCAGCTCCGCATCACTGGCGGCACTGCGCGTGTGTGGAATCAATCCGTTCTCAACCGCTACGACAAAGACGACCGGAAACTCCAGGCCCTTGGCCGCATGCAGCGTCATGAGCGAGACCGCTCCTGTCTGTTCGTCGTAGGCGTCGGCGTCGCTGGCCAGGGCAATCTGCTCCAGATATCCCACCAGCGATGGCGTCTCCGTCTGGTCGTCATACTCGCCCGCCGATTTGATCAACTCCGCTACGTTGGCCGCCTTTTCTTCCTCCAGAGAGCCCGCCAGGCCGCTTTGCTGGTACACACGCTGCACCAGTGGGGCCGTCGGGCCTTCCAGTTGCTGTTGAAGTGATGTAATAAGCTCGACAAACTTCTGTACGCGCTTCTTCGCCGCCGCGCTCAGCGTCTCTACCTGCTCCACCTCGCCCAGAACGTCGCAGACAGGCCGGCCCGTGCGCCGGGCGTGTTCAAACAGCCGGTTGACGGAGGTGCTGCCAATGCCCCGGGTGGGCACATTGATGATACGCTTTAATGCCAGTTCGTCCGACGGGTTGATCAGCAACCGCAGATACGCGATCATGTTCTTGACTTCAGCCCGCTTGAAAAACTCCAGACCCCGCACGATCTGATATGGCACCCGTGCCCGCCGCAACGCCTCCTCCAGCGTGCGACTCAGCGAATTCACCCGGTAAAAGACCGCAATGTCCCGCCACGCGTACCCCTCCCCCCGCAACGCCGCAATCGCCGCCGCCGTACTGTGGGCCTCGTCGTATTCGTCGGTGTACTCCACCGCTTCGGGAACCGAACCGCCCGGCAGGCTCGAAAACAACCGCTTTTCTTTACGCTGCTGATTGGCCCGTATCAACTCGTCTGCAAGCGAAAGCACCTGTGGCGTGCTGCGAAAGTTCTCCTCCAGCCGAATCACCGCCGCTTCAGGGTAGTCCTGTTCAAACGTCAGAATGTTGCCAATGTCGGCCCCACGCCATCCGTAGATCGACTGGTCGGGGTCGCCCGTGACGCACAAATTACGATGGTTCCATGCCAACGCCCTGGCCATCTGATATTGACACGCATTGGTGTCCTGATACTCGTCAACCAGTACATACTTGTATCGCTCGTTCAACTGGTCACGCAGATCGCACCTGTCGCGCAGCAGCAGCGCCAGACGCATCAGCAAATCATCAAAATCCAACGCCCCATTTTCCGCCAGAAGCTTCTCGTAGACGCCGTACACCCGCGCTATCTGCTTGCCCCGAAATTCGGTCTGGCGTGCTCCATACGCCTGCGGACCCTCCAGATCGTTCTTGCACGCGCTGATCTGCCAGAGCATCTTGGCCGGTGGGAAGTTCTGACTGGCCATCTCCAGCCGCGACAGAGCCTCGCGCACCGCCGCCAGCTGATCCGAATCATCGTAAATGCTGAACGACTTGGGCAGGCCTGCCGCCTCAGCGAACTCCCGCAGCAGCCGGGCTCCCAGGCTATGGAATGTACAGATCGTGCTCCCACGCCGCGCCCCCAGCGACTCCACCCGCTCCTGCATTTCCTTGGCGGCCTTGTTGGTGAAGGTGATCGCCAGAATATTGCCGGGCCGTACGCCTTGCTCTATCAGGTACGCGATTCGGTGGGTGATTACCCGCGTCTTGCCGCTGCCCGGGCCTGCTAAAATGAGCGAAGGCCCGTCTCGATGACAGACTGCCTGCCGCTGAACCGCCGTCAGTTTACTTAAAAGGCCCTCTTCGACCATGCCACTCATCCTTGAATACCCCTCACCTTCAAAAAACAAAAGACTCCCTTCGCCCTTCAATTATATACTGGCCGGCCATGCCATAGGCAAGCCAGGAATCGGCTCCTGCCGAAAAACCGCACGTAAACACCCCCTGGCATAACGGCTGGCCCTCTTGCGACATGCGTTGTACTGGGATTGTGCAGTGGGACTGTGGCCGACGCACAAAAACAATGTCGCGCAGCGACACCGTAGTTGGTCAGCCTGATTTCACTCGGGGCCCCCTCCCCCCGGACTGCGACTACCCCGGCGCTACTTCTTGGCCGCTGTCAGCGTAATGAGCGACTGTGTCTTGAGCATCGTCTGCTGTTCCGGAAACGCGTGGAAGGTGTTTAACTGTAGCTCGTCGCGACCCGCTTCATAATCCAGAAAACTAAACGGCACCAGATCGCCCCGGGCCCACTGCGCGAACGCCACAAACAATCCCCGCTTCTTACCGACCCCTACCAGCTCCGTATGCATTCGCTTAAACAGGTTAGCACTCATCGCCTCTACCTGCAAACTCATCATGTAGGTGAAGCCTTTTGACCATTGGCACTTGTGGCTCTTCTCCCCGCGAAAGGCAAACTGCTCTACCAATCCGCGCTTGGGAAGCAATTGATCCGGCGGACA
>CAYNXW010000115.1:0-8206 GCA_964401265.1 uncultured Pirellulales bacterium
GGCTATAGGCTTTTATAAGGGTCACAAAGTCCTTCCTGGGTTCTATGGTCCCCACTGACAGGATATAGGGTCTCCTGATGCCCATCCTGCCGGCCAGGCTGGATTCTATCTCATGGGGAGCAAGCTTTCTGAAAATGGGATCGGCTGCCAGATGCACCGCGTCTATCTTTTGCGGATCTGTACCGAAAAACTCCTGTATGTCGCCGGCCGTACTGCGGGAGGAAGCCAGTATCCTTTTTGCCCTGGCGGCATTTTGCCTGACCATGCGGCTGTATTTGTCAATGAACCATTTGAAGTTGGAGTCCGGGAACCTCATGAAAGCCAGGTCATGGATGGTAAGGACGATATTCCTGTTCAGGGCAGGCATGACGGCATAATCCATGGCATGGACCACATCGGCATTGATCCCCATAAATTCCAGGGGGGGAAACCTTAAGAACTCATATGCCTTCATCATCCATGGGCCGGCTTTTACCAGCTTAAGACTCACATCAGCGTCTGTAAATTCCTTTTTAAGGTCCAGTGCCAGATGAAGATGCTCATTGCTATTGTAGGTCCCGAATAATATATAACTGGTGCCGCCGTCCATAGGGAGCAGGTTTTTTACAAGGTTAAGTATATATCTTCCGGCCCCGATGTCCTGTCCATGGTTTATAAGGGTAGATATATCCAGGGCTACTTTTAATCTTCTATGACCTGTCATGACAGCCTGTCGATAAACCTGTGTACAGAGATAGGCTCATATTCAAGTTTTCCGTGTAGGATGTCCCTGAAAAGCCTGGACTCCGTTATAAATTTGGTATTTTCCAGGGAAGTAAGGTAATTGACTATACCTTCATATTTCTCATTTCCCAGCAGGGCAAAAAGCCTTCTATAAGAATACAGGAGGTTGCGTATGGAATATTCAGGCTCATTTCCTACCACATCAAAAAAATCCTTTTCCCCATGGCTATACTTGATTATGTCTGAATCAAAAAGCTGTCTGGAGAACTGTATTACATGTCTTTGCTTTTTAAGGCTCCTGGAATTTTTCCTGAAATCCGAGATTATCCTCCTGGCAACAGGTTTGAGATTGACATCCCTGAGGTTTCTCTTCTGTATGCCCAGCTCATTCTTTATTACCTGCCTCATCCTGCTGTCTTCGGCATTCTTAAAGGCTGTCCTCAATATATTGAGTTTCTGGTAATAATATATCTCCAGGAATGCTGTAGCCTCCTGCCTGAAGCTGTAGGCGAATCTGTGATAAAGAGATGCCCGGGGACAGGACCTGAACCTGTATCCATGGAGGCGGGCGCGGTAGCAGAAATCCACGTCTTCATAAAAAAGAAAAAAATCCGGGTCTATGGGGCCTACTTTGTTCTTTTGCAGGGATTCTTTCCTGATCATGCATGATGTAAAAGAAACGCCAAATATGTCCTCCTCTTTATTGTACTGGCTGAGGTCCAGCTGGCCTCTTCCGTAATGTCCGGCATAAAGATTTTCGTCCACACTTGTCCCCACATTTTCGATAAAATCCCTCTGGTAATAAAATTTGACCTTGGGGGCGACACCTATATAGGATCTGTTGAGACTGTTGATGCAGGAGACCATCTGTTCTACGGCATCAAAATCATATACCACGTCAAAGCTTGATATCAGTATAAGATCTGAGGAAGCCTCTCCAATAGCGCGGTTGAGGGCTCCTCCCAGACCCAGGTTGCGGTCTGAATAGATGATAACAGTGTCGGGGAACTCTACCTTTACCTGGCTGAGGATGTCTTTATTTATAGAATTATTGTCAAATAATATTATCTCCAGCTGCTTATGGGTCTGGCGGTTGAGTGACTGCAGGCATTCCCTTAATACCTGGTAGGAAGAATTATAATTGATGATGACCGCAGAGACATTTGTGCTTTTCAGTGGTTTATACCGGTCGATCTGGGGCCTGGGCCGGATATCTTTCTCTTCCAGGCCAAGTATTTTCTTTATCAGGCGGTCATAGTTTTTTACACAGTTTTCCCAGGTAAAGGCTTCCGCATTCCTGGCGGCATTCTTACCCATGCTTTTACGCATCTCAGGGTTAAGTATAAGTATCTCCAGTTTCTCCCTGAATTCCTGAAGGTCTTCAACCACATAACCCGATCCGCCATTTTTGGATACTTCCGGATGCGCCCCGATATTATAGCATACCGTGGGCCTGCCAAAGCTCTGGGCTTCTACCACCGGCAGGTCGAAGCCTTCCCATTTTGAGGCTGTAGTATAGATGTCACAGGCGCTGTATATAAGGGGCATCTGTTCCTCGGGCGCATTGACTATTGCCAGTATGCCCTGGTTTTTCAAATATTCTTCATCATTTTTTGAGCCATATCCCACCGCCATAAGCCTGATGTCCTTATGCTTCTTATGCAGCTCCTGGTAGCTGGAGACCAGTTCGGCAAGCCCCTTATAGGGCTGGTTTGTCAGGTTCAGCCTTCCCACATAAAGCAGCAGGACATCATCTTCCGATATCCCGTATTTTTTCCTGAAATCCGATATCTCTTCACTGCTGACATCCCGGACATTATAATGATCGGCGCCATTATATATATATGATGCTTTTTTCCTTAGATTAAGCGAAAGACCGCCAAGCAAATACTTTGAGACAGTTACCAGGGCTTCTGCCTTCTTGAAATATGACAGGTTCTGTGATATTTCCATATATTTGTATTTCAGCCTGCGTTTTAAAGGCATATCGGTTACAGAGACAATTCCGTGGTCCACGGCAAGAACCGGCGCATTGAGCCTGGGTATCAGGCTGTAAAAAGGAAAAGACTGGATTATGAATAGATCGACTTTTTTGCTGTTAAGATACGGCGCCAATCTCCTGATCCTCTGTTCATATATCACAGGATTGGAAGTCGGCTTAAAATAATGCAGCTTCTCTATGCCGTATGACTTTCTATGGATAAAAGTCTCATCAAAATAATTGCAGTAGACTTTGGTATTATATCCTTTCCTGGCCAGTCCGTCTGCCAGGCGGTCCACAACCAGGTCCACTCCATGACCGGTTATCATCCTCTCGGTGATAAATGCGATATTTATTTCCCTCATTATTCTATCTCTATCCTTTGATGCTTATTAATGTCTCCAGGATAATCATTATATAATATCAGGGCTTTCAATGTAATAAAATAAGTCCCGCCGAGCCTTTAGCCGGCCGCCATTAATATTGTTTAAAATAAATTGTTTGTTATAATTTAGTCTAAATTTGGAAACAGGCGATCTTAGGAGTATTCAATATGGCAGATATGGCAGATTATCCTCTGATAACTATCTCCATAATCAACCTTGATGGCAAAAAATATCTTAAGGACTGCCTTAAAAGCCTCCAGGGACTGGATTATCCCCGGGACCTTATTGAGACAATAATAGTTGATAATGGCTCCAGGGACGGTTCTGTTGAGTTTATCCAGGAAGAATATCCTTCTATAAAGATAATCCGCAATAAAAAAAACCTGGGTTTTGCCAGGGCCAATAACCAGGCCGCCAGGGCTGCTGCCGGAGACTATATTGCATTTTTGAATAATGATACCAGGGTTGACAGCCGATGGCTGACCGGACTCCTGAAGCCTATATACAAAAGCAGGGAAATAGCGGCATCCGGGTCAAAAGTGCTCTCAATGGATGGACAGTCCCTTGATTTTGTAGGCGGCATGATAAATTTTGAGGGCAAGGGTTTCCAGATAGATTATGGCAAAAGCCTGGAAGATGATGATCATAATATGCCTAAATTTTTGCCTTTTGTAAACGGCGGCGCCATGATGATAGATAAAAAAGTCTTTCTGGAGGCCGGCGGTTTCGATGAAGATTTTTTTGCATATTATGAGGATGTGGATCTGGGGTGGAGGCTGTGGGTGCTTGGCTATAAAGTCATATTTGCGCCTGATTCAATCGTATATCATCAGCATCACGGCACTTCCAGGATATTCAGCGAAGACAGGCTGAGGTTCCTCAAGGAAAGAAATTCCCTGTATTCGGTTTTTAAGAATTATGACGATATCAATCTTTCCCGGGCATTATCCGGCACGCTGGCAAACATATTCAACAGGGTTTTTGTGGATGTGGATTTTGATTATATGCATTATTACGACCTTTCCGGGCCCAATAAAGATGAGCCTGCTGCCGGTATAAACATAGATCCGGAGCCATTAAGCTCGCTGGCTGCTGCCCGGAGTTTTTATGATGACCTGGACAGTCTGGTGAGTAAGAGGAAGTGGATACAGGACCACAGGAAAAGAGATGACAAGGCAATATTTACATATTTTAAAGGGCAATTCCTGGCAGTCTCGCCCGATCCCGATTACCAGAAAAGACAGATAGACATCCTCAGGGAACTGGGGATATACCAGGTATTTGAGAAATCCATCAGGAGGAGATTGCTGATAATATCCAGCGAGGTGCTTTCCAGGGAGATGGCAGGGCCTGCTATAAGGGTGTGGAATTTTGCCAGAGTGCTTTCGGAGCATATGGAGGTAACCCTGGCAGCGCCCAATAAGACCGGTCTTGCGGAACAGGATTTCAGCATACGGTCATTTGCCGACGACGGGCAGCTGAGGGAATTAATAAAGGGTAGTGACATCATCCTCTGCGGCGGCATGACATTTGCAAAATACCAGAGCATCAAAGACTCCGGCAAATACCTGATAATAGACATATACGACCCATATAACCTGGCAACCCTGGCAGAATATGAGGATGAACCTATAACAAAACAGCTGGAGGTGTTCAGGTCCATATACAATATCTTCAATGAGCAGTTCTATTACGGCGATTTCTTTATCTGCGCATCAGAGCGGCAGAGGGATTTCTGGCTGGGTATGCTGGCAGCATTAAACAGGGTAAACCCATACTCCTACAAGCAGGACCCCTCACTCAGGAAGATGATAGATGTAGTCCCTTTCGGACTTCCGGAAAGCAGGCCCCTGCACACCAGGGATGTATTGAGGGGCAAGGTCCGGGGTATTGATAAAGAAGACATAGTCATCATATGGGGCGGAGGCATATATAACTGGTTTGATCCGGTTACCCTGATAAAGGCGATGGACCTGGTCAGACAAAAAAGGAAGGATATCAAGCTATTCTTTATGGGGGTAAAACATCCTAATCCTGAGGTCAGGGGATTTGATGCCGCAGATAAAGCAGTCTCTCTGGCAAAAAAGCTTGGATTGTCAGGAGAGAACATATTTTTTAATTTTGGATGGGTGGATTATGAAGAGAGGCAGAACTATTTACTGGAATCAGACATAGGTATAATAACCCATCCCATGCATATAGAGACCCGGTTCTCCTTCAGGACCAGGATCCTTGATTATTTGTGGACAGGCCTTCCCATCATATCCACAAAAGGTGACAGCCTGAGCGATATGATAGATAAGGAAGGTTTGGGGCTGACTGTCATGGAAGACTCGCCAGAGGAGCTTGCAGATGCCATACTCAGGCTTGCCGGAGATAAGGAATATTACAAAAAGTGCGTAAGGAATATAAATGCAGTCTCCCGGGATTATTCCTGGGATAAAGTCTGCCGTCCCATCATAACATTCTGCAAAGATCCTGTCTCAAGCGCCCTGAAAGAAAGAAAAGACAGCGATGCTGCTGCAGGGATAGATGATAATCCCAAAGGAAGAACATATTTGTTTAGAAAATTTCTATATCATCTTTTCCGGAGCGGTCCGGGAAAGACAGCAAGATATATTTCAAATTATGTCAGCCGCAAATAAGCCTGGAAAGCAGGATAAGAATATGGATGAAACAGGAGACGTGCAGAAAAGTAAAAAGCAATTAGTATTCAGGATAGTAAATATAGTGATAGTGGTAAGCTTTGGTGCTTTCCTGGTATACTACCTACTCAACCAGGTGGATATTGCCGATATCAAGTCTGCATTCCTGGGGATGTACAGGCCCACGCTGATAGCAGCCCTGGCCATAATGCTCCTCAGCAATCTTTTCCGGGCCTACCGCAAGAATATACTGGTAGGCTCTGACAGGATCAGCATGGGAGACATGTTCCTGGTGACCATGATAAGAAATGCATTCAATATGGTTCTTCCTGCCCGGACCGGGGAGCTTTCCTATATATATGTGCTTACCAGCCGCTTCCATATTCCCCTGGAGATAGGCGTCTCCACCCTGATGGTGGTCTTGATATTCGACCTGGTGATAGTATTTTCCATAATACTTATTTCAATAATCATAGTAGGAATAAATACCTATTCCATATCATCGGCGTCGGTCATACTTATATCAGTAGCTTTGCTGGCGGTATCGCTTATTATACTGTTTTTCCTGTCCAATATCATAGATATGATCCTTATCGTATACAGGAAGCTCCTGGAGAAGTTTAAAGTGAAGGAAGGCAGGCCCATATACCGTATTTACTCCAAGGTCCTGGATATAAATAATAACCTGAAGATAATAAGGGGGAGGAGGATATACTGGAAAGTATATCTGTCATCCATTGTCACCAGGCTGTTAAAGTTCACCAGCTACTATCTTATCATCCATGCCATACTGGCGCCCATGGGATACAGTTTCAGCGACCTTAATTACTGGGTGATACTCCTGGCCACCATTGCGGCAGAGATATCGGCAGTCCTGCCCACACATGCACTGGCCGGGTTCGGCACATATCAGGGGGCGTTCGCCCTGGCATTCGTGATCCTGGGCTTTTCGGAGGAGATATCAATTATAGTCGGATTCAGCTATCACCTGGTAGTGCTCCTGTTTACGGTGGCCCTGGGGATCATCGCCATGATAATCATAAGCATGCCTTTTTACCGCACCAGCAAAGAAAGGATCAGGGAAAATAAACAGTAATGAATAGATCAAAGGTCTTTTTCAGCCATATAGGCAGGGGACTCCTCACGCCGGCCGTTTATAATGATCCAGGGCTCTCCCGGAGGTTTTATAAGTATTTCCTGATAGGGATGCTGATAAGGCTTATGATGCTCCCGTTCTTTTTCCAGAGGGACCTGCTGTCAACCTATCAGAGGGCGGCAGAGGCGGTATTTGCAGGTGATTTTGCTTCAGATTTCTACCAGATATTAACTCATGCCATCCATAGCGCCTATCTTTTTATAATAAATGCCATAGTGCCCGCAGTAAGCGAATATTCCTCTATATTGCTGGATGAGAATACATGGACTTCCTGGATAAATTTTATAACCGGCTACAATGTATTTACGGTCCTGGCCCTTTTCAAGGGACTATACCTCATATTCGACCTTCTGTGCATGTTCTTTATCCTGAGGCTGTCTTTTGACGACAATGCAGAAGGCCGGCTGAATGTCTTCAGGTTCTGGATGTTTAACCCGGTTGTCATCTTTGTGGTTTATATATTTGCCAGGCATGACATAATAGGGGTGTTTGTTACTATAATAGCACTGCTTCTGGCAAAGAAAGACAGGAAATACTGGTCTATCCTGGTGCTGGCAGTGGCTATTGCATTGAGGTTTTTCCCAATAATGATACTTCTTCCCCTTATATTTTATCTGGCCAGGAGCAAAAAAGACTATATACTCTTATCGGTCCTGGGTGTATCGGGCCTGGCAGCGTTAGAAGCGATTACCAATATTTTTTATGGAAAGAGCCTCATATTCTCACTGCTTAATACCCAGCATTTCAATTATATACTTTCTTCGAAGCTGGAACTTATCATACATGACAGGATATTTATCTTCATAGTTGCCTATTTCCTTATAGTATTCAGCTTCATCCAGATAAAGAAAAAAAGTTTTGACCTGCTTATAGATTACGGGGCCATCATATACCTGGCATATATAGCGCTCAGCTATTTCCATCCCCAGTATGTATTATGGGCAGTTCCTTTCCTGGTGATCATTTTTGCCAGGAGAAAGAGCCTGGTATATTACCACTGGCTTCAGTTCGGGCTGCTTATGATAATCCTTATCTACTGGGGGGACCTGGTGACCAAATTTGTGGCTGCCCCGCTGGACCACAGGTTTTTTATCTATATAACCGGGCCCATACCCATAATCGAGAGGTTCTACGACTCGGCAAAGTTTGTAAATATTTTCAGGAGTGTATTCACTGCTGTCTCGCTTTGGATGATATACCTCATATTCAGGGACAGCCGCAGCATCATAGACCGGGACCAGGGAGGAGTCAGCAGATGAGGAAAAAAGCTGTGCCATGGCTAATATTATTTATCCTGGCGGCGGTCATGGCATCA
>CAYNXW010000116.1:0-8201 GCA_964401265.1 uncultured Pirellulales bacterium
AGAAACACGGGATTTGGCTTATAATGAGGGTGCTAAAGGGAAGCCAAATTGGTTTCTCTCGGGGCGTCGGCATCGCAGTGTCGGCGCCTCATTCTTTTCGACATCTCATCAGTTGCTATCTCATGAATTGTTTTCTCCAGTTTTTTTTACATAAAAAAAGCCGTCGCTCCCACGTCAGGAACAACGGCTGTAAACGTCCTTTAGGGCTGGATCTGTGGCCAAATAGCACGGCCAGAGACAACGCAGCACCAAGTTGTTCTTAACGCGAGAACGCGACACGGATTTATCACAACAGGTATTCTGACTTTCGTCCTGCCGGGCAGCGCCTTCCCGCTCGGTGGAGCAGTGGCATAGGCTGCCAGGGTTCCCGCCTAGAAGGCGGGGCGAACGATCACAGCGGCGCGACCGTCGCGGATTTTCACCGCGTTCCCTGCAAGTGCTTAGGGATAAGCACCTTGCGATTCATCCTTACTTATTATTTCAAAGAGCGTGTGTCATGGTAGGCTATTTATCGCCCCATGTCAAACCAAAAAGACATCATCGTACGTTTTTTCTGGCGATTCGGGAAGCTGAAACCTATTGCGACAAGAGATGCAACGTGGAAAATGCGGTGCCGCGTGTGCACGGTTGTTGCGGGTCTGGGTTCTGGTGCGTGAAAGAGGTGCGGGTGACGGATTGGGACCTGGCAGGGAAGGGGGCGGACAATGTCGGCGCTGGTCTGAGGCGGCGATGAGATCGCGGGGCCTTGTGGGGTTTTGGGGTGGGGGTCGAACAGGGTAATCGAAAGGTTGAGATTGCCAGGTCGCCTACGCGACGGGTGGCAGCGGTTTACGTGGTAAACCGATGGTGGACTCCTATCGGGCTGACAAATCGCCATCGGACTGCTTCGCAGGCTGTTGCCATCCGTCCATGCTCAAGAGTACTTGAGCATGCCACCCAGGTATGACGGCCTGCTCGCAATGACAGTGGGGGACGTGAGCGGTGGGGTGAGTAGAAGAAAGGGGGGGGTGACGAGTTGAAGGGTGGAGAAGGTGAGAAAGGTACGAAAGGTAGGAAAGGCAAGTTGATCGAACAAGGTAATCCGGTGTGATGATTCCGGTATGGAGTCCTTTGGTGTTTCCCTGGATTCCCGCTTTCGCGGGAATGACAATTCGGAGGGCGTATGGGGGAGAGGCCGGCCAATGTCGTCGGGAGTCTAACCCCCCATCAAGATGGGGGGCTTCATTGGTATATGGTATCGTTAGCATAGGGTGGTTGGAGGGGCATCGGTTGACAACGGGGGCTTGAAGAGGTGGGGTGTCACGTGTGGAAGGTGGGAAGGGTGAGAAAGATGCGAGCTGTCGCCCATTGTCTTATTTTGTTAAGAGTTATTTTATTGCCCCCAGGCAATGCCTGGGGCTGCCAACGCGGGAGGGATGGCTGCGAGAGGTTTTAATCATGGGCGGGACGGCCATGCCACGTTGTGGTCATGTTATGGCTTAGAAGTTTCGGTTGGAGTCGAGGAGGAAGGTGACGGGGCCGTCGTTGGTGGAGGAGATGGTCATGTGTGCGGCGAATTGGCCGGTGGGGCATTGGAGGCCTTTTTGGCGGATGAGCTGGGCGGTGTGTTGGTAGAGTTGTTGGGCGAGGTCGGGCTGGGCGGCGGGGTCGAAGCCTGGTCGTCGGCCTTTGCGGCAGTCGCCGTAGAGGGTGAACTGGCTGATGAGGAGGACGTCGCCGTTGACGTCGAGGAGGTTGCGGTTCATTTTGCCGTTTTGGTCGGCGAAGATGCGGAGGTGGACGATTTTGTCGGCGATGTATTGTGCGGCGTTTTGGTCGTCGCCCTTACCGACGCCCAGGTAGACCAGCAAGCCCAGTTGGATCCGGCCGATTGTCTGATGGTCCACCTGGACGGTGGCCTGTGTCACTCGTTGCACTACGGCTCGCATGGATGGCTCCGGTTGAGAGGGTTTTCTTGTGGTAGATGGCGGCCATGTTCTGGATGGTGTCGGCGATCATTTGTCGGAGGGGTTGGGGTTGGAGGACTTCGACCTGGTCGCCGTAGCCGAGGATCCACCAGCTGATTTCTCTCAGGCCGTCGACTTTGACGTCGAAGGTAAGTGAGCCGTCGCGGTGCCAGGTGAGTTTTTGGGAGTGGTGCCAGACGACTTCGGCGACGTTTTTGGCGACGTGGGGTGCGAAGCGGAGGTGTACGTCGTAGAGTTTTCCTTCGGGGATCAGGAGCCAGGCGTCTCCGAGGTATTCGTCGAGGGAGAAGGGTTTATCGAGCAGGTAGGTCTGTTGTAGCAGGTTGATGTCGGTGATGCGGCTGAGTTTGAAGGTGCGGACGGCGTCGTGGAGGGCAGAGTGGCCGATGATGTACCAGGCGCGTTGGGCGAAGTGGAGGTGGTAGGGTGACAGGTTGGTTTCGATGTGTTTGTTTTCCCAGAGGGAACCATAGACGAGGGAGACCTTGCGTCGTTGCTGGATGGCGCGTTGGAGCAGTGCCATGACGTCGTCGAGGCCGTGGTGTTGGGCCTGGGGTGCGAATCGGGCGGAGACGGCGTTGAGGACGAGGCCACAATGTTGGCGGATGTGGGTGGGCAGGACGGATTCGATTTTGAAGGCGGCCTGGCCGGCCTGGCGTTGGAGAGGCAGGCCTTCGCTGGAGCCGGCGAGGCGAGCGACGAGGAGGAGGGAGAGGGCTTCGCTGAGTTTGAGGTTGAGTGGAGGCAGGAAGACGCCGTCGTCGATGGCGTAGCCACCTTTTTCGTCGTTGTAGTAGCAGGGGATGCCGGCTTTGTAGAGCATGTCGAGGTCGCGGAAGATGGTGCGGCGTGAGACGGACAGTTCGGTGGCGAGTTCGGCGGGTTTGTAGTTGCGGCCCGACTGCAGGACGGTGAGCAGTCGCAGGATGCGTTCGAGACGAGAGATTTTCATGTCGGCCTCGGCGTTGGTAAAAAAGCTACGATTCGTGGCTTGATTCCGCTTTTAGAACATGTAATGCTTCGACGAGGTTGAACTGGTTTTCGTAGAGGGCTCGGCCGACGATGACGCCGGCGAGGGGCAGGGGAGCGAGTTGGACGAGGTCTTTGAGTGAGCCGACGCCGCCGGAGGCGATGACGCCGACGCGGCAGGCGTGTGCGAGGTCGTTGGTGGCCTGGATGTTTGGTCCGGTGAGCATGCCGTCGCAGCTGATGTCGGTGTAGACGATGGCGGCGAGGGGCCAATCGGAGACCTGTTGGGCCAGTTGGAGGGCGGTGGGGCCGGTGGCTTCTTGTCGCCAGCCTCGTGTTTGGAGTCGGCCGTTGCGGGCGTCAAGGCCGAGTACGACGCGTCCGGCGAACTGGTCGTTGTGGACAAATTTTTCGAACCAGGGCAGGTCTTCGAGGGCTCGGGTGCCGACGATGACACGTTTGACGCCGATGGTGAGGAGGGCGGCTGCGGAGGCTTCGTCACGGACGCCGCCGCCGACCTGTACGCGGAGTGAGGTGTTTTTGACGATGCGTTCGATGACGGAGCGGTTGGACTGTAGTCCCTGTCGGGCGCCGTCGAGGTCGACGACGTGTAGCCATTTGGCGCCTTGCTGTTCGAAGAGCTTGGCCTGAGCGAGGGGGTCGTCGTTGTAGTCGATCTGTCGGTCGTAGTCGCCCTGGAGGAGTCGGACGCATTGGCCGTCGCGTAGGTCAATGGCGGGGAAGAGGTCCATGGAAGCCCTTTCAGCGTTTTGCTTGTCCTTTGAAGGTGACGATGCCGTCGGGTTCGGCCCAGAATTTTTCTCCGGATTCGAGGACGATCCGGACGGCCTGGTCGGGGTCGTCGGTGATGGTGAAGATGTGCATGTCTTCGGGTGAAATGTTGCCGGCCTGGAGCATGGTGTCTTTTAGCCATTGGACGAGTCCCTGCCAGAACTCGCTTCCCATGAGGATGACGGGGAAGTGGGACATTTTGAGAGTCTGGATGAGTGTGAGTGATTCGAAGAACTCGTCCATGGTGCCGAAGCCGCCGGGGAAGATGATGAAGGCCTGGGCGTATTTGGTGAACATCATTTTTCGGGCGAAGAAGTATCGGAAGCTGAGAGAGAGGCTCTGGAAGGGGTTGCTGACCTGTTCTTCTGGTATTTCGATGTTGAGGCCGATGCTGTCGCCGCCGGCTTCGAAGGCGCCTTTGTTGGCGGCTTCCATGATGCCGGGGCCTCCGCCGGTGATGACGGCTTGTCCGGCGCGGGCGAGAGCGGCGGCGGTTTTTTCGGCGAGGTCGTAGTATTTGTGTCCTGGCTGGGTGCGTGCGGAGCCGAAGATGGTGACGGCGGGTCCGAGCCTGCTGAGTTCGTCGAATCCTTCGACAAATTCGGCCATGATGCGGAATATTCGCCAAGTTTCCTGAACAGAAGGTCCGTCGGGCGTCATAGGTTCCCCTTTCATAAAGGAAGTACAGGCTGCGTAGCGTTCAGGCCGCTGGTTGGCGAGCAGGGTGATACGGTGGCCGTTTTATTTTTTTGGGTCGCGGCGATGGCGTCTGGTCGCGTGGTGCAGCGGTCAGGCTCGTTCCCGGCAGCGCGTGGTCTGCGGCAGAGATCAGTATAGCACAGAGTGGCCTGAAACACCAGAGCCCGTCTGCCAGGCAGGGGGGAGGTTGGGGATGGCTGAGGGGGTGTGTCGAGGTGCGATAGGGTGGAGGGGTGGTTAAGAGGCTTGCTTTTGCGGGTAATTCTGCTAATAACATAGATGGTGACCCCCATGCTGAGGGTCCGTCGATGGCCACGAGGGGGTCGGTGGAGGTAGAGTCATGATCCAGGTGGTGCGAGTGGGACACGGTTACGACGTGCATCGGTGCCGTGCGGGTCGGCGGCTGGTACTGGCGGGCGTGGAGATAGCGTCGGAGCAGGGTCTGGACGGGCACAGCGACGCGGATGTGGCGCTTCACGCGGTGATTGACGCGTTTTGTGGTGCGGCGGGTCTGGAGGACATTGGTGAGCAGTTTCCGGATACGGACGAGCGTTACCGGGGCGCCAACAGCGCCAAGTTGCTGAGCCTGGTGTACCAGCGGGTCAAGAAGCTGGGTTACCGGCCGGTGAATGTGGATTTGACGATAATAGCGGAGTCGCCGCGGCTGGGGCCATACAAGGGGCGGATGCGTGAGCATCTGGCGGAGCTGTTGGATTTGGAGGCGGATGCGGTGAGCATCAAGGCCAAGACTAATGAGGGGTTGGGCGAGATCGGGCAGGGTTTGGCGATAGCTTGTCACGCGGTGGCGTTGCTGACGCGGCCCAGTACGGATTAAGGTAGATGTAGGAGCGTTATGACGCTAAGACTGTACAACACACTGACGAATCAGAAGGAATTGTTTGAGCCCTTGGCGCCGCCGCGGGTGGGGATGTATGTGTGCGGTCCGACCGTGTATCGGGAGAGTCATATCGGGCATGCGGTGGGGCCGGTGATTTTTGACGCGTTCAAGAAGTACCTGACGTACAAGGGTTATCAGGTGACGTGGGTGGTGAACATCACGGACGTGGACGACAAGATACTCAACGAGGCCAAGGCGTTGGGTATCGAGCCGGGCGAGTTAGCCAAGGAGGTGGCGGCGGGATATTTTGAGGCGATGGAGAGGCTGGGGGTGACCGGTGTGGATCATTACCCGCTGGCGACCGAGCACATAGAGGACATGATAGAGCTGATTGCGCAGCTGGAGGCGAAGGGGGCGGCTTACGCGGTGGAGGGGGACGTATATTTTGATGTGGCCAAGTACGCTGATTACGGTCAGCTGTCGAATCGGCGTGTTGAGGAGCAGCAAGGGGGCACGCGGTCGTTGTCGGGTGGGGGCAAGCGTCATCCGGCGGATTTTGCGTTGTGGAAGGGTGTGGAGGATCGGGCGGCGCTGGCGTGGGAGTCGCCCTGGGGGCGGGGTCGGCCCGGGTGGCACATCGAGTGTTCGGTGATGAGCATCAAGTATTTGGGTGAGACGTTTGACATTCATGGCGGGGGGGGCGATCTGGTGTTTCCGCATCATGAGAACGAGCGGGCGCAGGCGGAAGCGGTGACGGGCAAGACATTTGCGCGGTATTGGCTTCACAACGGTCTGACGCGGGTGCGTACCAAGACGAGCGGGGGCGACTGGAAGATCGAAAAGATGAGTAAGTCGCTCGGCAATGTGAAGCCTCTGGCTGAGCTACTGGAAGAATACGATCCGGCAGTGATTCGTTTTTTTCTGCTGAGCACGCATTATCGTCGGCCTTTGGATTTTTCCACGGAGGCCATCGAGGCGGTCCAGAAGGGGATGATGAACATTTATCGCCTGCTGGAGGGTGTGTCGCGTTTGACGGGGGAGGACGTGTATCATACGGGGTGCAGTCTGGGCGGATTGAGCAAGGGGGCGCAGGACGAGGCTGACCATACGTTCATCGCGACGGTGACGGGGGCGCAACTGCGGTATCTGGAGGCGTTGGATGACGACTTCAACACGGCGGCGGCGTTGGCGGTGCTTCAAGAGTTGTGCACGACCATCAACCGTTATGTCGATCAGAAGAGGCTGGAATCACAGGGGCATCAGGAGTGTCAGCGGCTGGTTCTGGAGGGGTCGCGTCTGGTGGCAGGTCTGGGTCAGATCATCGGTTTGCTGGAGAAGCCATTGGCGGAGCCGGAGACCAACAAGTTGGCTGATCAGCTGATGGCGTTACTGATCGAGCTGAGACAACAGGCGCGGAAAGACAAGAACTTCGGGTTGAGCGACACCATTCGGGATCGACTCAAGGAGTTGAACGTGGTGCTGGAAGACCAGGCACAGGGCACGATATGGCGGATTGACCAATAGGGCGTCACCGTCGGGGTTGGCCTTTTTCGCGTGCAGGATGCAATTGAAGAGGCCAGAGGTGGACTTCTGGACTTGCTCCAGGGTTCGCACGTTGTCGACAGGCAGAGGCATATGAAGATTCTTGGAATCGACCCCGGTCTTAATGTGAGCGGTTACGCGTTGCTGGCGAACGATGGGCGTCAGCTGAGGGTGCTGGACGCCGGGACGATCAGCACGAGCGTGCGGTTGGCGTTGCCGGAGCGTATTGGACAGATTCTCACTGACGCCGAGGAGCTTCTGGAGGAGGGCGAGCCGGATTTGCTGGCGGTGGAAGATCTTTACGCGCACTACAAGCACCCGCGTACGGCGATTTTGATGGGTCATGCGCGGGCGATGTTTCTGGTGGCGGCGGCGCGGCGTGGCGTTTCCGTGAGGCACTTTGCGGCGACGCGGATCAAGAAGAGCCTGACGGGCAACGGGCGGGCGTCCAAGGAGCAGATGCAATTGTCGGTGCAGAGCCAGCTGGGCCTGTCGGTGCTGCCGACGCCGGCGGATGTAGCGGACGCCTTAGCGATCGCCATGTGCTGCTTCAATGAGGTTTCTCGGGAGAGTGTTGTGACATGATTGCGCGTATTACGGGCCAACTGATTCAACTGGACGCGGAGACGAACACGCTGCTGCTGGAAGTGGGGGAGGTGGCCTACGAGCTGATGGTGCCGGGCTATGCGGTTTCGGACCTATCGGATCGCATAGGCCATGCGGTGACGCTGTATTGTCTGCAGTATCTGGAGGGCAATGCGACGGGGGGCAATTTGATTCCTCGGCTGATCGGGTTTCCTCAGCAGAGCGACAAGGTATTTTTTCAGCGGTTTATCACGGTCAAGGGAGTGGGGATGCGTAAGGCGTTGCGGGCGTTGGCCAAGCCGCTGGGGGATATCGCCTACAGTATTGAAGACGGTGATGTGAAGATGCTCACGACGCTGCCGGAGATCGGCAAGCGGACGGCGGAGCAGATTGTGGCGGAACTGAAGGGCAAGCTGGGGTCGTTTGCCGAGCAGGCAGCGCAACGGCCCGGCGTGGCGCGTGAGCCGCTGACGGATGCGCAGCGGGAGGCGTTGGAGATTCTGCTGCAATTGGGCGAGCGGCGTTCCGATGCGGAAGACCTGATCGCGCGGGCGGCTGACGCGTGGCCCGAGGTGGCGTCGACGGACGCGCTGGTGCAGGCGGTGTATCGTCTCAAGGCGGGGGCCATGCCGTAAGGGATCGGCGCGTCATCGCCTGTTTTGCACGATGTTGTCGTGCAGACAGACGCTGCCACCCGTCGGAAGCTGGTAACAGGTCACACTTTGGTGTGCACAATGGAGAGGAACACGCTAAAGCGTGAACTCTTACAGAAGAGGGCGGCTGGAAGAATTGGGCGGTTTTACATCGGG
>CAYNXW010000117.1:0-8193 GCA_964401265.1 uncultured Pirellulales bacterium
CCCGACCACGACGCCGGTATCATAATCGTCATCTACACCTTCAAATACGAACCGCCCGGCAAATCCCCATAATAACGCGCCCCCACATCATAAGGCCGACGCTCGCTCGAACTCACCTTCATACTCTCGATCCGAAGCAATTCCTCCGGCTCCTCATCCAGCAACGCCAACAACGCCGCCAACCCCTCCACGTCGCACGAAATACTCAACTGAAAAGGCTTGATCTGGTACGATAGCCCCCCCACCTGGCTCGCCTCAATAGGCCGAGCCGATAAAGGCTGACGACGCTCTATCACCACCTGACTCTCCTGGGCCAGACTCTCCAGCCGACTGATAAAATCATTCGCCCGCGTGTCCAACCCCTCGTCCAGAAAACCCTTGATCGATTCCCAACGCCCCACCGAACCCTCGTTACGCTGAATCTCCTCATGCCGCGTGTTCCACGCCTGCGTCTCATCCGCTATCCGCCTGTCCAACTCCTCGAGATACGTGTGCATCCGCGTCGCCACCACCCGCCCCACAAACACCACCACCAGGCAAATCACCAACACCAGAACCGTAATCTTACGCTTACGCTTACTCATCCTCCGCCCCCCCCAAGCTCACCGGCCGAAGATTGCACTGCACCGTAAAACCGTAACGATAGTGCGGATTCGTCTCCACGCGACTCGTCGCCTGGCTGACCTCATAAAACATCGCCGACTCGTTCAATCGAGTCACCAACGCCGTCAACACCGTAGGCTCGCTCACCTTACCCTTGATCGTCACGTTGTAGCCCCCCATCAGCCCCGGCGTGTCCTCCACCAGTAAATCGCTCACATACGCCGCGTCCCGATCTGGAAACAAACGGCTGATCTCCCCCAGAATGTACAAATATGACCGACGCGCCCCCCCTCGACTCGCCGGCAAATAACCCCGAAACTCGTTCCAGTGCTTGCGAGCGTCACGCGTCGCCTCCAGACGCGGCAAATCCTTCGCCATCCGGTCCTCCAACCGCACCAACTTCTGATGCTTCTGCTGAACCAGACTCAACCAGAACGCGCCCGTCAACAACACCGACAACAAGCCCACCAATGCAAAAGGCCGCCACGAAATCTGATGCTTCCGCTCCGCTCGCCCCACCCGCGTATGCAAGAAATTAAACCACGTCGGACTCTCCCCCAATCCATCCAACGCCGCTCCCACCGCCGGCACCAGACGCAACAAATCCCCCGCCTCATGACGCTCACCACCCTGCAAACCCCAACCCGGCGCACATACCGTCACCTCCACCCCCAGACGCTCCTTCAGTTCTGCCCCCACCCGTTCCAAACCACCCTGCGAACGCTCATCCCCCCCCGCCAGAAACACCCGCTCGGGCAACTCGCGACCCTGCGAAAGCCGCACCGTGTTCAACACCCGCGACAAATGCCCCAGCAACTCCTCATCACCTGCGATCGCCCCTCTCGCCGAGCCCCCACTTAACGGCACCGTCTGCAGCGACACCAGCTCCCCATCGTCCAACACCCCCACCTCCGCTCGCGACCCCTCCAGATACACCACCGCCAGATGACTCTCCGGCACATCCTGCCAGTGAAACAACAACCCGTTCACCGACGCCAAAGACCGAAGCTCCAACCCGTCCAGCTTCACTCCGCTCGCCGCCGCCAGCTCCTTGCCAAACTCCACCGCCCGACGATGTACCGCCGCCACCAAAACCCCACCACCATCACCCGAAAAACTCTCCCCATGAAGCATCCCCTCTGGCCCGCTCCATAAATCAAACACCAACTCCTCAGAGTCCACCAACATCGTCCGGCGAACACGATCCAGCAAATGCTCCGTGCTCGAACGACTCAAATGACCGCCGTGACCCCACGTCACCGGACCCAACGCCCCGTTGGAAAAATATCGCGCAAGACAAAACTGACTCGGAAGCGTCACCACCGCCTTCTGTGTACGCCAGCCCGCCTCCCGCATTGCCGTGCCCACCAAACCACCCAAGGCCGACGCGTCCCCCGCCTGCTCCGCTGTGAACGACACCCGCAGCGGCCCGTGAAGCACAAAATGCCCCCCCCGGCGCCGCACGTTCACCACCGTGATCGCATCCTGTCCTACATCTATCCCTAACATCAACTACGTCCCAACTCGCCTCGCCCCCGACCTCGCTGCACTGACACCTTAAACATACTCATCCCAATCGGGAAAAAGCAGACTCGTCTCTCCTGACTCCTGACTGTCCTTCAAATTCTCCAGCCAACCCCGCATGTCCACCGCCTCCTCCCGCGCCACACGATACACCTCCGCCAACGACGTCATCCCTGACGCCACCTTCTCCAAACCGCTCTGACGCAACGTCTGCATCCCCATCCGCAACGCCTCCTGACGTATCTGGCCCGCGTTCGCCCGATTCAAAATCAACTGACGTATCGCATCATTCAAACAAAACATCTCAAATATCGCCGTCCGACCCGCAAACCCCGTCTGACGACACGAACCACAACCATGACTCTCGTACACCACCCCCTCCTCCGTAATCGTCTCGTCCTCCGGCGCCAACACCCCGCTCACCGACACCGCCTCGCTGCACTCCGGACACAATAAACGCACCAGACGCTGCGCCACCACCGCCTCCAACGCCGACGACACCAGATAAGGCTCCACCCCCATCTCCAGCAAACGCACCGGCGCCGACGGCGCGTCGTTCGTGTGCAGCGTACTGAACACCAGATGACCCGTCATCGCCGCCGATACCGCGATCTTCGCCGTGTCCGCGTCCCGAATCTCACCCACCATCACCACGTCCGGATCATGCCGCAAAATACTACGCAACAACCGCGAAAACGTCAAACCTATCGCAGGCTTCACCTGCATCTGCGTCACACCCCCCAATTGATACTCCACCGGATCCTCCACCGTCACAATCTTACGCGACGGATCGTTAATCTCATTCAACGACGCATATAACGTCGTCGACTTGCCGCTGCCCGTAGGCCCCGTCACCAGAATCACCCCGTGCGGCAGACGCAACAACTCCCGATACAAACCCATGAACCCCGACGCCAGACCCAGATTGTCCAAACGACGAAACGTCGTCTGCTGATCCAGCAAACGCAACGCCACACCCTGCCCGTACATCGTCGGCAACACCGACACCCGCACGTCGATCGGCCGACCCATCACCGTCAACCGTATCTGACCGTCTTGAGGCAAACGCTTCTCCGCAATGTCAAGATTCGACATGATCTTGACACGCGATATGATCGCCGACTCCAGATTCTTGATCCGCTCCGGAACCGGCTCCACCTGAAGCACGCCATCCACCCGGTAACGAACACGCAACTCCTGCTCAAAAGGCTCCAGGTGAATATCCGACGCACCAATCTTCACCGCCTCCAGCATCAACTGGTTCACAAAACGAATAATCGCTGCGTCCTCCCCCTCCGTCTCGCTGCCCTCCAGATCCACCACCCCCGCACCTGCCAGCGACACCGGCGACTCCCCCCCCGACGAGCCCGACTCCTCCGCCTCCAACATCTCCTGGATCGTCTCCGCTCCGATCCCGTACAACGAGCGTATCATCGCCGCCACGTCACTCGGACGCGCCAAATGAGGCGACACCGTCAACGACACACCAAAACCGCCCCCCACCGGCGCCTCCTGCGCCAACAGCATCGACAACTCGTCACATTTCTCAAACTGACGAGGATCCGCTACCGCCACCTCCAGACAATCCCCCGTACGCCCGATCGGCACCACCGCATATTCATGAGCCAACCGCGCCGGCAACAACCGAGCCAACTCCACGTCCACCGGCCCCTCCACCCGATCCAGAAGCGACGTCTGCAAAAACGTCGACAACGCCCCCCAGATCGCCTCCTCCCGACCCGGGTGCTTCCGTAACAAACGATAATACAAGGGCTCCGAAGACACCGCCCCCATGCTCGACACCTCGTCCACTGCCGACGTGTCGAATACCCCGTTCGATACCAGATAAGCGCCAAATTCTTCCATAAACCTTACAGATGCTCTGAGGAGGATAAGGATAGCAGCTTTCTTGCCTGCTTTCCGTCGCCAACACTAATCTTATAGAACCACTTTCGTCAATATCACCCAACACCCACCACATTTGCCTTGCAATGACCCCCTACCCCGCGCTATCCTCACTAAGTGGCCCCACAGGCGAGCCGGCACAAGAACCGATTCCGCCGCTCACTTCGTGGGAAACCTCACCAGGCCGCTTACTTGGACCAAATCCAAACAAACAGCCGCCAACCACAACGACCGACACAAACCGCGGTAAAAACAAGACTTACAAGAATCAACCACAAAAGGAGTCGCCCCGTGCCCCCCAGCCTCTCTACCGCCATACCTGCACTCACCATCAACGCCCAATCCCTGCCCGAAGCCTGGGAAAAAGCCGTCCTCGCCGTCTACCACCATGGCCTCGACATCAAAACCGAATACGACAAACCCGACGACCCCCCCTCAAAAGACGCCACCGTCATGATCGCCGTCGCCGACCCCTTCGCCGAACCACGAATCCACAAAAACTTCCCTGGTGGGCCCGAAGAACTCGAAGCCTATCGACAGGAAGTCTGCCAAGGCATCCACGACCACTGGATCGACCCCCAAGCCGGCAAATGGACCTATACCTACCACGAACGCCTCTTCGCCTACTGCCCCACAGACAACCTCCTCGACCCCCAAGCCGCTCACAAACCCTTCCAGCCGGTCGACCAGATCGAATACGTCGCCCAAAAACTCGCCCAGACCTCCCACTCCCGACGCGCCCAAGCCATCACCTGGATGCCCACCGCCGACCCCGCCACCGACGACCCGCCCTGCCTCCAACGACTCTGGTTCCGCATCACACACGATGACGACACCCTCGTCCTCAACATGAACTCACACTGGCGAAGCCGCGACCTCTACAAAGCCTGGTTCATGAACGTCTACGCCCTGACAGACCTGCAACGCCTCCTCGCACAACGTATCGCCCAACTCACCAACCGCACCGTCAACGTAGGCCGTTACGTCGATATCAGCGACTCCCTGCACATCTACGGCTCCTACCTCGCCGAAGCACTGCCAGAAATCGAAAAAATGGCCGACGGAAACGCCACCAGCCGAGCCTGGCCCAGCGACCACCCCGCCTTCCAGATGATGACCCAGGAAGCTCGAACTAAACTCGCTAAGGACCCCGACTGGTTCGCCAAAGGAAAAGGATAGCAAACGCACCCCGGGCAAGAGTAGATAATACGTCGGCCGTCAATAGTCTCGTTGAGCCCACGCTGCCAGGATTGATAAAGCGGACAAAATAGACTCGACCTCTTAGTTTCCCGACGACGGTTTCGTACCCGGAAAACTCCAGCCCCTTCTCGGCCGCGCTGGCTGCACCCAGCGCCCATCGCCCCCTCGCTGGCGACACATTTGTCAGCCAACAGCATCGGCACGCCTCTGGGCCACATGGCCGAGCAGAAGGTGCTTACAAAAAGCCCCGCCCCTGGCCTGGCCCCGCCAAACAAACTAAGAACCTGTTTGGCTCGATAGCCCCGTTGGCCACTCTTGCCCGCCAATTCCCGGCTGACAGTCCACGGATACACACCCAGCCATGAAGCGATATAGGCCTGCCTCTTCCCTGCACCGGATTCGCCACCAGCCTCTTGAGCCGCGCCAGCCACAGCTCAACCGTCTTATTGAACATTCTAACCGGACCTGTCACGAGGATATTTCCGACACGCATCCATCCAGAACTTAACGTCAGCTGCGAAACTCGAACCCGGATTGGCACCCGGAGTACAATCACCACCGCAGCCATATACACTCCGCTCACGCTCGTCAGCCACCGCACCACCGCCGGGCCAAACGCCGCCACAGCAGAGCTACGAGAACTCACTTGGTTGGAGCAGATTTCAGTTTATACAAATCGGTCATTCGCTTGAAGAACTTCTCGCATTCGGGCACGCCGGCGCCGGCACAGCGATCGCGGGTATAGACACCGTAAGGGCTCAGGCCCTGAGCACCCTTGGCCTCGTCAACGATAAGTGTGAGATCGGGGGGCCAACGGTGGTCGGCGTAGCACCATACAACCGCGCCGCAAACGTACGGTTGTTGGAAGTACTGACTGTCGTAGGCGATCGCGCGGGCCTGGCGTTCGCCGCCAACCTCCGCAATGGTGTTGCCGGACTTCTTGACTTCCCAGTTGCCAAATTCAGCAATGAGAATAGGCTTGTCCGGATACTTCTTGTGAACGCTGGCAAGGGACTGATTGATCCAGACGTCGGCTTTATCGCCATACTTCTTGTAACCGTAGCAGTTGACAGCCACCATGTCGTCGGGACTATGGGTGTCGAGGTCCGGATCGGACCAGAACCTTCGATAGGAAACATGCAGGGCCAGTCGGGAGGGATCGAGTCGACGCGTCAAAGTCACAAGTTCTGCGTTGATTTCGCGAACTTCAGGCAGTTCCTCGTTACACTCGTTGCCGACGGACCAGAGGATGACCGAGGGATGGTTGCGGTCGCGGCGAATCATGGCTTCCATCTGTCGACGGCACGTAGCGTAAATAAGCTCGCGTTCTTCGGGGTAGTCGCATCGGCCGGTGCCGGGCAACCCGTTGGCATTGTTGAAAGGGATTTCGCACATGACGAGCAGGCCGATTTCGTCGCACATGTCGATTTCACGGGGATCGTGGGGGTAGTGGCTGAGGCGAACAAAGTTGGCGCCCATGCGTTTCATGTCGAGCAGGTCGCTGCGGGCGGTTTCGAGGTCGCTGGCCATGCCCGTGCGCGGCGAGTCCTCGTGGCGATTGAAACCGATCAGGTAGATGGGTTGGCCGTTGAGCAGCAGTTTCGCACCTTGGGTTTCGATGCTGCGAAAGCCAAACGAAATCGTACGTTGTTCAACAGATTTGTCGTCGAGCTGAAGATCCACGCGGGCTCGGTAGAGGTAGGGTTGGTCGGGCGACCAGAGTGTGACGTCACGCAAAGAGACGACAGCTTCGAGGTCATTGCGTTCGTCGCGACGGAGGGTGACCGCTTCAGTAAGAAACGTCTTCAGGACGGCGCCCTTTTCGTTGAGTATATGGGTTTTCACACGGGCGACGACGTCATGGTCGAATTCGCTGACGGCGATGACTTCGAGAGCGAGCCGGCCCGAGTCCTCTTGGGGTTCGGCGGTAATGGCGACGTGCTCCATGTAGAGCCAATCAGAAACCCGCAAGTCGAGGGGGCGTAGAATGCCCCCCTCAGAACGCCAGCCGAAACCGGTAGGCAGAGCGCAAACTGGATCTTCATTGTTGACGCTGACAGCAATGACGTTGTTTTCGCCGTACTTAAGCAAGTGGTGAACGGCGAAATCGTGGGGCAGCCACGGATCGACAGTGCGTCCGGCACGGCGACCGTTGACCCATACCTGCGACTGATTGTTGACGCCCTCGAAGTGCAGAACCACCCGTCGGCCCCGCCAGTCGGCCGGTACGGTGATCTTACGGCGAAACCAACAGGTGCCGAGGTACTCGTCAATGCCGGGGCCCAGGGGATCGAAGTTGCAGGGGACAGTGACCGTGGACCAGGCTTTGTCATCAAAATCAGTCCGGTAATACCCGGCGGCGTTGCCTGCATCTCCCAAGAGTATCTTTACCTGCGCTATATCGCGTTGGATCTCTTCTATTTTGTTTTGCTTGTCGTCGGCGCTCGCCAATGCCTGCCGACGGGTATCGAGGAGCTTGCGTTCCAGACGATTCAGTTCGCCCCTGAGCTCGTCGATACTCTTTTTAATGTTGTCTCTGGCTGCTTTATCCGGAATTGCCTTCCACGAGCCGCTAAGGTCCAGGCGGGGCAGTTCGACTTGACGCCAACTACCCGGGCAGCCCTGGAGGCCCCATAGACGGCACAAAGCATAAGAACGAGCAGGCCGCCGTTGACGAAACAACGCAAGGGAATCGTACCGGCATTGAAACGACAAAGAGGCCTCAGCCTATCAAATGCCACGGCCCCGAGAACTAGTTTCAACAAAATCGTCTGGACCGCCTGGTTCATTCTATGCCACATACGCAACTTCCTTCTCTGTTAAAATAGCCCCTACATCATCAAGACGAACAAACGTAAAAGAAAAACCTCAGTCGCTATTTCACCCCCTTAAGACGCTCATCCTACTTAGTCGTCCCTGAAAAAAGCATTGTTTGGCCGGTATACGACGGCAGGGGCGATT
>CAYNXW010000118.1:0-2478 GCA_964401265.1 uncultured Pirellulales bacterium
TGTGTGGGGTATAAAAGGGTGGTTGCGGGGGGGGCACAGGTTGGTTGGAGGTCTGGATTTCCGCTTTTCGAAGACGGGGTCTCCGCTGCGCTCCGTGTCGCGGGAATGACGGGCCGGGGCGTGGTTGAGGTTATGCATGCACAGGGTGGACGGGAGGTTGAGATTGCCACGTCGGTCAGGGAAAGATAGAACTCCAGGTTGACCTAAGAGAGTAAGTCGATTTGGAAATGCCTGTATTCATGCCTTTCGTATCCCCCTGGATTCCCGCGTCCGCGGGAATGACAGGAGTGTCGCTGTGCGACGGTTATTTTTGCGCGGGCAAGATGCCCGCGACACGAGGGCGGGGGTGGTCAGGATTGGAGGAGGAATTGGGCGAGTTGTTGGAGGGAGTCGAAGAGGGGGGTATTGCAGGGTGCGAGTTGGGAGCGGTCGTTGTGGCCTATGGTGAGCAGGACGCACTGGAGGCCCAGGGCGGTGGCGACGTCGAAGTCGTGGACGGTGTCGCCGATAAAGAGGATGCGTTGAGGCGGGTAGGGCAGTTGGGCGAGGAGTTGTCGGCCGGCGTCGAGTTTGGAGTGGGCGTGGATGTCGTCGAGGCCTTTGATGTGGGTGAAGAGGTGTCGGAGTTGGAAGTGGTCGATGGCGTCGTCGAGTTTTTGCTGGTGGTAGGCGGAGAGGATGGATTGGGAGAGGCCTGCGTTTTGGCAGGCTTGGAGGGTGTCGGCGGCGTGGTGGTGGAGTCGGCACTCGGGCAGTCGGGCGATGTAGCGGCTGTGGTAGTCTTCGGCGAGGTCGGCGAAGGCGGCGTTGTCGAGGTCGAAGCCGATGTCGCGGTAGAACTGGATGACGGGGAAGGCGAAGGTTTGGCGGTAGCGGGGTACGGAGAGTGGGGCTAAGTCGCGTTGGGCGCGGAGTTCGTTGAGGACTCCGACACAGTGGTGGGCGTCGTCAAGGAGGGTGCCGTTCCAGTCCCAGATGAGGTGTTGTGGGCGGTGGTTTGTTGTAAAGTTATTTTGTTCAGTCATTTATGTTAATTGTATAATCTTCTTGGTGGTTTGACACGAGGCAATTTATGGGTTATACTAATTTAGCAGGTATGCGTGGGAGTAACCTCAGGTCGCCCGTGAGGGTGGCAGCTCCGGAAGGAGTGGGATCCTGAGGCCCGGGACCTGCTTTTTTTTATGCGAAGTGGGTGCGGAGCCATTCAAGAGAGGGGTCTGTTTGCACAAGTTGTTGAGCTTCACGCGGCCAGAGCTTAAGTCCATAGCCCAGGAATATTTTCCGGCGTGCATACAAAACGGGGCGTAACATACGCACGTATCTGTCTTCGGTGTAGGCAAGCCTGTCTAATTCAACGGCTTTGAAAGTTGCGGTGGCAACGGCGTCGGCGACTTGGAGGCCAGCGCGTTTACCGGGTGTCAGGGCTCGCACGTGGGTGGTGTTGATCGTTTCCCAGGCAATGCGAACATCATCCAGTTGTGAGCGGGTTTTAAGGTGATCTAGATATTGTTTCAGCTCCTCATGCGACATTCCTGAGCGGTTGGAAAAGATGATCTCTGCGGTGCCGTCGCCGGGATCTGCAAGAATCCTGTTGTCACGGCAGCACCATGAGACTCTCTCGAGAAGCAATCGGACAGCATAAAAGTAGAGGCGATAGCGTTCTTGAAAGGTTTCTGGTTCCCGCAAGGACGGTTTATGGATCAGTATGTTGACGGCTCGCAGAGGTGTGCGAGCAATCTCACCGGTGAAATAGACTTTCTGTGGATGTTTTAAGTCGCGAAAATGGAGGGGCTTTCGCGGAGGCTTGTTCAGTTTCTCGCGTACCCGGTCGACGAGTTCGAGCACGACAGGTTCCTTGTCGCGACGAAGGACTACAGCAGAGAGGATGAACCAAGTTGAAGAGCCTGCACCAAAGGAGAATCCTTCATCCCCTGATTCGTCGATATAGACAACGTAGGAATGTGAATTCATGGTGGTTTATTTGATGATGACGCGTTGTTTTCCGGGTTTGACTTTGCCGATGAGGTAGGGGGTTTCGCCGAGTTTGGTCAGGTGTGCCATGACGGATTTGGCGAAGTCGGGTGCGACGACGAGGACGTAGCCTATGCCCATGTTGAAGACGCGGAACATTTCGTCTTCGTCGACGGGGCCCATTTTTTGGAGGAAGGGGAAGATGGGGGGTACGGGCCATTTATTTCTTTGGAGGACGACGTCGAGCTTGGGGCCTATGACGCGGGGGATGTTGCCGACGAGGCCCCCGCCGGTGATATGGGCCATTGCTTTAACGACTTTTTTGACCTTGTATTTAGCGAGGAGGTTGACGATGGCTTTGACGTAGATGCGTGTGGGTCGCAGCAGGGCGTCGCCGAGGGCTTCGCCGAGTTGGTCGACGTGGGCGGTGGGGTCGAGGTTGCAGGTGTCGAAGCAGATTTTGCGTACGAGGGAGTAGCCGTTGGAGTGGATGCCCGAGGAGGCCAG
>CAYNXW010000118.1:2488-8123 GCA_964401265.1 uncultured Pirellulales bacterium
TATTGGCAGGACTTATTATCCCGAGGATCATGGGGAGGCCTGAGGAGGCCAGGCCAATGACGAGGTCTCCGGGTTCGGCGCGGTCGCCGGTGACGAGTCGGTCTTTTTCGACGACGCCGACGGCGAAGCCCGCGAGGTCGAATTCACCTGTGGTGTAGAGGTCGGGCATTTCTGCGGTTTCGCCGCCGAGGAGGGCACATTCGGCGAGGGTGCATCCGTCGGAAATGCCTTTGACGAATTGGGCGATTTGTTCGGGGGCGAGTTGATTGACGGCGATGTAGTCGAGGAAGAAGAGAGGTTCGGCGCCCTGGACGAGCATGTCGTTGACGCTCATGGCGACGAGGTCGATGCCGACGGAGTCGAAGCGTTGGAGTTGGGTAGCGATTTTGATTTTGGTGCCGACGCCGTCGGTGCAGGCGACGAGGACGGGGTTACGGTAGTTTTTTTTGAAGAGTTTTTCGTCGTAGTCGAGTCGGAAGAGGCCAGCGAAGGCGTTGTGGAGGTGAATGACGCGTGGGCCGTGGGTGCGTTTGACGTGGTCGCTGATTCGTTCTACCATCTGGTCGTTGGCGTCGATGTTGACGCCGGCGTCGGAGTACGTAATGGGTTTGGGCATGGGTGGTCCTCGTTAGGGCGTTTGGCGGCCTTTGGGGGCATTATAGCGTGTGGCAGGGGAGTAGAAAAGGCAAAATGGAACGCGGAACGAGCGAAAGTGAGGTGGAAAGGGGATGAGACGGTGGTGGTGGGGCGTCAGGTGTGGAGGCGTGGCGGGCGGAGGCAGGTCGGGCGTGGGGGGCGGGGTGATGGGGTTGGCTTTGCTGGCGCAAGGGGGCTCGGGTGTGTGTGTGGGGTGCTAGAGGGGGCTGGTGGTGCGGTTGAAGGAGAAGAAGGTTTTTGGTTTGACGGGTTTTCCGGCGATTTCGAGGAGGGGGTAGGCGAGGAAGTTGATGGGTCCGGAGGCAGGGGCGGGGTTGAAGCGGAGGTCGCGTCCTTTGCTGAATTCGACGCGGTTGGCGGGGTGGTGGCCGAAATAGTAGGTGGCGAGAGAGGAGTATTTGTCGGCTTCGCTGATGTCGACGGGCCACCATTTGTTGTCTGCGTAGAATTCGGCCCAGCAGTGGTAGCCGTCGACGCCCCCTTCGTCTCTTTCGGATGGGACGGCGGCACCGATGGCGAAACGTGCGGGGATTTTGGCGGCGCGTGCGAGGGCGATGAAGTAGGCGTGGAAGTCGGTGCAGTTTCCGGTGCGGGCGTCACAGGCGTAGACGGCGTCGCCTTTGCCCCAGCCGGGGCCGTACTTAATGTAGCGCATACGGTCGATGACGTGGTCGTAGAGGGCGCGGGCGCGGACGAGGTCGGAGTTGGTTGAGACGTTTTGGAGGACCTGATTGGCGATGGATTGGAAGTTTTCGTTGAGGGGGACGAGTCGTTCGGGGTTGAGGAATTTTTCGGGTTGGGTGTCGGGGTCGTCGTAGGGTGGTTTTTCGAGACGTTTGACGTGGAATTGTAGTTCGACGATCTTGTTGGAGTCGTCGGGGGTAAGGGTGAGGCAGAGTGCCTGGTTGTGGTAGTCGGGTTCCTGGAGGGTTTGTTGTATGCCGGGAGCATCGATTTTTTTGATGGTGATGGTCTGGAAGGCGTCGGAGGCGGGCAGTGGCAGCCACATGCGTGCGGAATCGGTGATTTCGGGCAGGGTGGCCTGGTAGTGGAAGTCGAATTCGTCGCGGTCACGAACAACGCCGAGCAGGGCGTCGGGTGCGTTGGTTGCGGGGACGCGGTGCCAGGTGTCGTCGGGGTTTTGCTCCCAGAGGTAGAGGGGTTGGCCGTTGATTTTGTGGATGGTGGTTTCGGTAACGACCATGGCGCCGGGGTCGCCGGCGAGGAAGAAGTCGACGTCATAGACTTCGCCTTGGGTGTCGACGAGGTCGACGCAGGCGAAGTGTCTTCGGGAGCCGAGGTTGGCGAGGTATTCGGTGTGGACGCGGACGAGTTTGAGGTGAAGCTGTTTATCTTCGAAGGGCAGGGGGAAGTAGCCGTCGTGGATTTTGGTTTGTTCTTCGATGTGGTTTTCGATGCCGGCCTGGATGTCGGCGGTGACGACGATGGGGACGGGTTGCGGCGGGGCGGTGTCTTGTTCTGGTTCGCGGCTACAGGAGGGCAGTAGGACATAGAGGAGGAGCAGGGCCGATAGGGGTGTTCGGCGTAGCATGGCGTTCACCTTTCGCTAGAGTTCTATGTTTTGGCCTGGCTTGTGAGCGGCTTGGGCGGAGCGTGTGGGTCAGCCGGGATGTTCGGCGCCTTTGGGGTGTTCGGCGTCGGCGGGGTGTTCCGCGGCGGGATGTTCAGCGTCGGTGGGGTGTTCATTCTGGGTGGGGTGTTCGGTTGTAGGTGGTTTGGGTTTTTCGCTGTCTTTGGCGCAGCTGACGAGGGTGAGGGCCAGCAATGGCAGGGCGAGCAGGCAGAGCAGGGTATTGCGGATGTGTTTTGTTTTTTTCATGGGGGTGTCCTTTAGCAGGTGTTGGCGGTTTTGTATGGACAGGGGCTATACGCAAGCCTCTATAAGTATTTTATGCTGGAATGGGCCAAGTCAAGCGGGGTGGAGGGGTATTTTGTAAGTTGTTGCGGTGGGGGGCGTTAGGCGGGGTCGGTGTGCAGAGTGCTTCTTGGCAGATGGCATGGAGGATTGGTTCTTGCGGGGTTTTGAGTGAACCAGCAAGAGAGGGAGCCTGTGTCGCGGACGTTGGTCACACGAGTCCGTCAGCAATAAAGAAGGTGGGGGAGGAAGCTCAGTATAAGTAAGAAGTTGCCTATCTACGGTTTTGACGTTGTCGATTGCAGAGAGATAGGGGCACTGTCCGCATTAAGTCGCGGGCAAGATGCCCGCGACACGGCAGGACGGGTGAGAGGGTTACCTGTTCCGGGCTGTTATTTTGCGAGTAGTTCGGCGATTTGGACGGCGTTGAGTGCGGCGCCTTTTAGGAGTTGGTCGCCGGCGACCCAGAGGCAGATGCCTCGGTTGTCGGGCATGGAGATGTCTTGTCGGATGCGACCGACGAAGACGTCGTCCTGGCCGGTGGCGTCGAGGGGCATGGGGAAGCGGTTATTTTCGGCGTCGTCGAGGATTTGGATGCCGGGTGCCTGCATGAGCAGGTCGACGACTTCTTCTGGTTTGATGGGGTTTTCGAATTCGAGGGTGATGCTTTCGCAGTGGGCGCGGAAGACGGGGACACGGACGCAGGTGGCGGCGATGGCGATGGATTCGTCGTTGAAGATTTTGTGCGTTTCGTGGACGAGTTTCATTTCTTCGACGTTGTAGCCTTGGGCGTCGACGGTGCTGTCGTGGCTGAAGCAGTTGAAGGCGCAGGGGTATGAGAAGATTTCGGGTTTGGGCTCACGGCCTTCGAGGACGTCGCGGGCTTGCGTTTTGAGTTCTTCCATGGCTTGCCATCCGGCGCCGCTGACGGCCTGGTAGGTGCTGACGAGCATGCGTTTGAGGGGGTTGGCACGGTGGAGGGGCCAAACGGGTAGGATGCCGATGATGGTGGAGCAGTTGGGGTTGGCGATGATGCCGTTGTGTTTTTGGACGGCGTCGGCGTTGATTTCGGGTATGACGAGGGGGACGTCGTCCTGCATGCGGAAGGCGGAGGAGTTGTCGACGACGATGGCGCCGTCGGCAGCGGCTGCGGGCGCGAAACGTTTGCTGACGGAGCCGCCGGCGGAGAAGAGGGCGATATCGACGTCCTGGAAGCTCTTGTCGGTGAGTTCTTCGATGGTGTATTCTTTTCCGGCGAATTGGATTTTCTTGCCGGCGGAGCGTTCGGAGGCGAGGAATTTGTAGTTTTGGGCGGGGAAGTTACGTTGTTCGAGCAGTCGCAAGAACTCTTGACCTACGGCTCCAGTGATACCAGCGATGGCGACGTTCCAAGACATAAGTACATACCTCAAATATAGTTAGGTTAAAAGTTGCTTTTTGTTACTTACTTTTTTGACGCAGGGCAACGGTCAAGGGTGTTGCCTTGGCGCAGAGACCCCACGTCCGCGGGGGCAATTATAGGGGTGATGGCGTCGTAATACAAGGGCCTGTGCGGGGAGAGGGAAGATGTTTGCGGCGGTGGCAGGTGTCGCGAGGTTGGGGCGGGGGATGTGCGAGGGTGTTTCTGGCAGGGTCAGGGGTTGGGGTGTCGGGGTTGTCGTCGCCTTGGGATGATGAGCAGGCCGGTGGAGAGCAGGATGAGGCAGGAGGGTTCGGGGATGACGTCCCAGCCGATGAGGTCGAGAGCGAGGAGGTCATTTTGGCTGAGGGAGAGCAGTTCGCCATAATCGGCAGTGGGGTCCATGATGCCGAGTCCGAGGTCGTCTTTCCAGTGTGAGCCTTGTCGGTGGTCTCCGAGGTAGTAGCCGGTGGCCATGGGGATGATGATGTCGTCGGCGTAAAAGGCGTGAGAGCCTCCGGGTACGAGGTTTCGGGTGGTGGTGGCGAAGTTGAAATCGGGGTCTTGTAGGTCGTCGGGGCTGAAGCGGAAGAGGTCGAGGGGCCAGGGCCAGGCTTCGGAGGTTCGATCTTGTACGGCGACCCAGTCGACATAGTCGATTTCGCTGATGAAGCCGAGGGCGTGGCCTATTTCGTGGGTGACGGCGCCTTCGAAATCGAAGGCAGTGGGGTTGATGCCGTCTCGTGGGTCGAAGTCCCAGTTTATTCCTTCGGCGAAGGTGATGGAGGCGTCGGCGCCGGTGCCGCTGATGCCGCCGAGGGCGTGGTAGTTGGCCTGGGTGAGGGACATGTTGTTAAAGGTGGCTTGGGTCCAGGGTAGAGAGGCGTCGAATTGGCCGGCGGTGGGCAGGTAGGGCAGGAGGGAGTTTTCGAGGGCGTTGTTTGTTTCGTTCAGATTGCTTGACAGGAGGTTTCGGATCTCTGAGAACGAAAAATGCATCCATGTGGTGTTGGTGGATCCGAGGATGCCGTCGTCCATGGGTCGCATGTCGACGTTGATTTTGACGGTGACGGGGTCTTGGAGGACGTCGGCCCAACGTTGGACGGAGCGATTAAAGGCGGCTTCGGCGTCGGGGTTGTGGGCGAGGCCATTGCCGTAGAAGAGCTGGAAGGTGGCGCCGTTGGTGGTGGTGGATTCGAGGGTGGCCACAGAGGCGGAGTTGAGCGTAGAGGCGGGGTTTTGGAGTGGGTCGTAGGGAGTGAGGTGTTGTTGGAAGGTGTGAGCCTGAGCCTGGGTAGCGGCAAAGGCGAGCAGTAGGGCCAGGGCGGCGAGCCGGGCGATGTAGGCGTTTGTGAGCCTTTCCCGGCGGATGGACGTAGCGGTAGCAACCATTTTTTCCCTCTCCAGTTCGTCGTGGCCGGTCGTATGAGGTCTTAGTGTTGCGTCAAAGGCAGTTTTTTTTCGGTACGAGCCGGCACAAAAAAAACACTCGAGACAAAAAGCGTCCGTTGAAACGGCCGGGCTCTCTCTCTCGAGTGTTTCTTAAACTCTCAATCACCAGCCTGTCATTTACGAAGGCTGCGGCATGTGGGAAGCAAGGGGGCCACCTCTCTCCAAGCGATCCTCTCTCCCACTGTTAGCCTTTATTATATCGGAGTCAGGGGGTGTTGTAAAGGGAAAAAGGTGGTAGGTCCGTGGGGGTT
>CAYNXW010000119.1:0-8095 GCA_964401265.1 uncultured Pirellulales bacterium
CAGGGAACCGGTCCATATGATGCCAATAATTATCAAGCTGTGTTTATTTACGAAAAATGCGTAATCGATCTGCGGACTTGTCAGGGAGTCAATAGTAGAAAAACCTCAGAATATCCCTTGATGCGCTCGCTTCATATAGGGTCGGAGCCACAAGGAACACCGATGCAACTCCTGCCGTTCATGGTTGATATTGTGAAATGCCTTCTGAGGCCAATATAAGGTCGAGAACGAACAATCCAGTCGGTAGACCACTACAAAAAGAAGAACGCTAGAGTGTTCGGATTAATCCTCATCCTCTACCCGGCGCGCCTGTTCCTCCAGCCAGTCCACAAACCGAGCCGGCGGAAAGCTAGCGCCCGAGAAGACGCCCGCCTCCACTTCACGCCAGTTTCGCACTACCTGCACCCTGCCGTGCTTAGCCAATTCCCTGACCTCATCGGCCAATTCGAACATCCCCTCCTCGTCTTCCGGATCGTAATGCGGAATCAAGTACGCCTCCATCCCGTTATCTGCATACGCCTGTGCGTCCCCAATTTTATCGCCAATACCAATCCGAACATTGACAAATGTCTTGCGCACGTGCTCCAGCTTGCGCGACTTGAACCATCGACTGCCCCGCACCGTCTCCTCCACGTCGCTCACCAGCAGCGGCCCCGGCGGATACCCGTGCTGCTCAAGCCAGTTCTTACTCGTGTGCATCATCAGGTCCGGCCGGTGCGTCAGATAGATCACACTGTACCGCTCCGCTACCCGTTTCATCACCGCCTTCGAGTTGGCCATCGGAGAACCCCCGCCCAGGAGCACCTTCCAAAAACTCGAATCCACCAGCGTGTGGTCCAGATCCACCACCACAAACACCGCGTTCGGCTCCCGCACTCTCACAAACACCTCCACCGGTGAAACCTGAGTCAATGCCTCCTTATCCTCCTGGTCCCATTCCCGCGGCGCCGCAAACACCCTCGCCTTAATCTCGTAATCCCCCACCCCCGGCGGCTGCCACGCCAACGTCGCCTCGCCCTCCTCATCGGTCTTGACCGATTCGAGCACCTCATCCGCCAACGTATAAATGATCCGCGCCCCCTCAATATCCGTCAGCCTCGTCCGCTGCAGTTTCACCGTCAACGCTACCAGCACGTTAGGCTCTGCCAGCACATCGTATCCCCAGAGCACCACCCCTTTCTCCGCCCCCAGAAACACGCGACCCGCTGTCCGCTCAATGGTTTCGAGCCAACCCGCCCCCGACCCTTCCGCCGATTCCGCCGCTGCCAACCTTGCCTCCTTGCCGTGCGAGCCTCCACCGATGTGCACGCCAGCCCCGTCTTGGTTCTCGTTGCCCATTCGCACCCGCCCGCACACCACCGCCACCACACTCACCACAGCAACCCCCATCACCAGCCACATTCTATTCATCACCGCACCTCCATGACAGACGAACACTCTTGCCTTACATATTCTACCTCTATTGTCTGCCCTTGCCCATATTCACCTGCCAGCCTAGCGGTAATCGCTGTGCTTCCCCCCGCACTCTACCCTTCTGGCCATTCACTTGCCCCGGTCATACAATCTACAGAAGCGGGCATTCGCTCCGACACACTTGGCCGATAAGTGCATGTAAAAACACAACTTATCCTGCTCCACCGCCTCTGCCTGACCGCTGGGAGACCGCTCATGCCCAAAAACAACAGCCCAGCCCTCACCAAAATCCCTTGGGGCCTGCTCCTGTTCGTACTTCTCTCGGCTGCCGCCTTGGCGGTCTACCTCGCCTCCCAAAGCCACCACCACCCGCCGCCGGCCTCTGATTTGCCCCCCGAGGCCGCCCCCACCGCTGCAACTCAGCCAACCCTTAGCCCCACGCCACGCCAAGAAACACCCACCCCCGCCAGCCACCCAGCCACCTCCCGCCTGCTCGCCGACGTCACCGCCATCGTCCCCGCCCAGCCCTTCACCCTTGCCGTCCTCTTCACCATCGAGCCTGATTGGCACCTCTACTGGCTCAACCCCGGCGACGCCGGACTACCCACCAACGTCGCTCTCGAGCTGCCCGCCGCCCTCACCGCCTCGCCATGGCGCTACCCCCTGCCCCAACCCTTCACCCAGCCCGGCGACATCGTAGGCTACGGCTACCAAAACACCGCCCTCCTCGCCGCCACCATCACACCCTCCGCCGACCTGCCCATCGGCCAACCCCTTACCCTAAAGGCTCACGCTTCCTGGCTCGCCTGTCGCCAACGCTGTCTGCCCGGCACCGCCAACCTACAACTGACCCTGCCCGTCGCCCGCCAAACCACCCCCGCTCACCAAACGCTCTTCCAACAATGGGCCAACAAATATCCCCTCCCGGCCGACAGCCCCGATGCCCCCCTCACCCAGTTTCAACTCACCCAGCCCGATGCAAAACCCTACACCTATCAGCTGAGCCTTACCTGGACCTTCACACCTCAAACCATCCAGAGTTTCCCCAGCCCCCTCCCACGTCTTCAACTGCTTGACCTCACCACCCGCACCGCCGACCAGACCACCACCTTCACCTTCACCCTCGAACCACTCAAAGGCCTCGAAACCGCCGCCATGGCTGACGACGACTTCACCCTGCTCATTACCGCCCACGACCCCACCGGCCAGCGCCATGGCCTGACCGTTGTCGTACCGTTGCCCAAAACCAACACTCCCGGCTGAATCCGCCGAACCGCGAAAGGAGAATACTCATGGCCCACCTACTGCACCTCCAAGCCTCACCACGCCGCCTGCGCTCCTATTCCGCACGACTCGCCCACGCCTTCCTTGACGCCTACCGCGACACCCACCCGAACGACCAGCTCACCACCCTCAACCTCTTCGATATCGAAATGAAACCATTTGACGGCTCCGTCATCGAGGCCAAATACGCCATCCTCCACGGCCAAAAACACTCCGACCAGCAACGCCAAGCCTGGCAACACGTCGAATCCCTCATCAACCAGTTCATCACCGCCGACAAGTACATCCTTTCCTGCCCCATGTGGAACTTCTCTATCCCGTATAGACTTAAACACTACATCGATATCCTCGCCCAACCCTCCTACACCTTCACCTTCTCACCCGACACCGGCTACACCGGCCTCGTCACCGGCAAACCGCTCTGCCTCCTCCTCGCCCGCGGCGGCGCCTACCCTGCCGGCTCCGACGCCCAAACCTTCGACCTCCAAAAAAAATACCTCGAGCTCGTCTTCCGGTTCATGGGGTTCACCGATATCCGATCCATCATCGTTGAACCCACCCTCCAGGACGGCCCCGACACCGCACAGCAAAAACTCGATCAGGCCGCCCAAAAAGCAAAAACAATGGCACTGGACTTCTAGCAAGACACGTCCATAGAATCCGCAAACAAGAAATCTGCGTTCGCAAACAGATCAAAAAAAACAAAAACCTATGGGACGCCCAATCGAAAGGAAATGCCATGAACGCCAAAAACCTTTCAACCATCATTCTCCTGCTCACGGCCCTAGGCCTCACCTGCTTCACCGGCTGCAAAAAAGAGTCCGAACCGACCACCGAAACCGACCCCCTGGCGGCCAAACCCTCGCCTCAGACCCCCCAGGACCTCACCGAACACCCCACCGACGCCGAACACCCCGCCGCCCAACAACCTCAGCCCACCCTGCCCCAAACCGCCGAGGCCGCCTGGGCCAAACTCGACTTCACCCTCAACGACCACCAGGGCAACACCGTTTCCCTCGCCGACCACAAAGGCCAAATCATCGTGCTCGAATGGATCAACCCCGACTGCCCCTTCGTCAAACGCCATTACCAAAAAGGCACTATGGCCTCACTCGCCCGCCACTACCGCGACGACGGCGTCGTCTGGCTCGCCATCAACTCCACCAGCACCTTCAACCAGGAAAAAAACAAAGCCTTCCATGAAAAACACGACCTGCCATACCCGATCCTTGACGACCACAACGGCACCACCGGACGCACCTTCAACGCCAAAACCACCCCACACCTCTTCGTAATCGACACCCAGGGCACGGTTGTCTACCAAGGCGCCATCGACAACGACCCCCAGGGCGCCAAGGCTCCCGAAGAAACTGTCAACTACATCAGCAAAGCCCTCGACGAACTACTTGAAGGCCGCGCCATCTCCGCCAATCGCACCAACGCTTACGGCTGCTCCGTCAAATACGCCGAAAGTTGACCGCCTCACCCCGCCCACGCCGGCCATAGCTGCATAACGCCACCCGACCAGGACCGATTGAGCCGACATCGAGCCACCACGCCAAAAAGACCCTGAAAAGCAAAGCAGCGGGAAATAGCACCCTGAGCAACCAAAGCCCTTGCCCCCCGGTGACCTCCCTCGCCCCCCCTGCCCCCACCCCGTCATGCCGGCCCCTTCCTTGACACACCCTCCAAGGCTCGTTAAGGTGGTCCCGTTGGCGGACCCGCGGGCGGCCCGCAACCTTCATCATCAGCCAGGAAAGACGAAACATGCGGGTACTCTCGGGCATCCAACCATCAGGCCGGTTGCACATCGGCAACTACTTCGGCGCCATGCGCCAACACATGCGACTCCAAAACGAAGGCAACCAGTGCCTCTACTTCATCGCCAACTACCACGCCCTCACCAGCGTCTCCACCGGAGAACAACTACGTGATTACACCCTCGAAGTAGCTCGCGGATACCTCGCCGTAGGCCTCGACCCCGATAAATCCATCTTCTTCCGACAGTCCGACGTCCCCGAAGTCACCGAGCTCACCTGGATCCTCTCCTGTCTGACGCCTATGGGACTCCTCCAGCGATGCGTCAGCTATAAAGACAAAATCGCTCAGGGCCTCTCCCCCAACCACGGCCTCTTCGCCTACCCCGTCCTACAGGCCGCCGACATCCTCATCTATAACAGCCACCTCGTCCCCGTCGGACAAGACCAGAAACAACACCTCGAAGTCACTCGCGACCTCGCCCTGCGATTCAACAACGCCTACGGCGAAATCCTCACCGTACCCGAAGCCCACATCCTCGCCGAAACCGCCGTAGTACCAGGCCTCGACGGAAGAAAAATGAGCAAAAGCTACGACAACACCCTCGAACTGGTCGAACCCGCCAATAAAACCAAAAAGAAAATCATGCGCATCGTCACCGACTCGACACCCGTCGACGACCCCAAAGATCCCGATAAATGCATCGTCTTCGCCCTGCTCAACCTCGTCGCAGATGACCAGGAACGCCAATACTGGCGCGACCGGTACCTCAAAGGACACATGGGCTACGGCGAAGCAAAAAAAAGAGCCGCAGAACTCACCAACGAACTCCTCGACCCCTTCCGCCAACGCTATCAACAAATGGAAAATGACCCCGACTACGTCGAAGACGTCCTCCGACAAGGCGGAAAAAAAGCCCGCGAGATCGCCCAGAACGTAATGGAAAAAGTACGCTCCGCCACCGGGATCGTCACCAGCTACAACCACTGATGTCCAAGCTGCTCTGCAACGCTGATGGGAACGTACCGCTGTTAAGCCCCCTCCCCGAGCAGGGGGGCGCCTTCGCCCTGATGCGACCATCGTGCCCAAGAAAATATAACCACCCAGCCGGGCGACACCAGTGTCAGGCCCGCGCAGACGCCCATCCAGCAGAGTCAAATAACCGTCGCCCCAGGCGACACCACCTTCTTGCATGTTGAGTCTCGTTCCATGACCGACTACCGCGTAAAACTCGATATCTACAACGGACCCCTCGACCTCCTGCTCTACCTCATCCGACGCGCCGAAGTCGATATCCAGGATATCCCCATCGCCACCATCACCGAGCAGTACCTCCACTACGTCGAGCTCATCAAACAACTCGACCTCGACCTCGCCGGTGAATTCCTCGTCATGGCCGCCACCCTCATGGAAATCAAATCCGCCATGCTCCTGCCACGCGACGAAGTCCCCGAAGATGCCGCCGAAGACCTCTCCGACCCCCGCATGGACCTCGTCCGCCAACTACTCGAATACAAAAATTTCAAAGACCGAGCCGCCCAATTGGCCGCCCGCGCCGAAGAACAATCCGAACGCCACCGCCGACCTCTCACAGACCTCAAACGCCTACGCCAGGAACTCCAGCACGAACAGGAACTCGACATCGAATCCCTCCAGGTCTGGCACCTCTTCGACGCCTTCCAACGACTCATGCAAGCCACCCTCGCCGGAAAAAAAGGACACCAGGTCTTCACCGACGACACACCCATCGACATCTACGAAACCGACATCCTCGACCGCGCCCAGCACCAAAAACCTCTCACCTTCGCCGCCGTCTTCACCGGCCGCTCCTCACGCATCGAAATGGTCGGCCTCTTCCTCGCACTACTCGAACTCATCCGACAGAAACTCGTACGCATCGAACAGGAAAACGACTTCGGCCACATCTACATCTTCGCCCTCACCGACCAACCCGCCGAAGCCGCCGTCGCCCACGCCATCTCCGCCTCCGCCGACCAACTCCCCGGCCGAAAAAAACCAGGCTCCAAAGAAGCCCCCACCGATGCACTCACCAACGAGAACCCGGCCCACACCACCAACGAGCCCCCCGCCGACCTGCCCAGCCCCGATCAAACCCAAATCACCCACCAGCCCGCTGATCCCAAACAAAACCCATCAGAAGCCCCCGAAACGACCGACCCTGCCCCCCAGGAACCCGCCGATGAACATAGCTGAAAAACTCAACGAGCTGGGACTCTCCCTCCCGACCGTCCCCGCCCCCGCCGGTGCCTACCGACCCGCTGTCCGCGCCGGATCGCTCGTCTTCGTCGCCGGCCAACTGCCCACCAAAGACGGCACACTCACCCACATCGGCCAAGTCCCCAACGACGTCTCCCTCCCGGACGCCCAATACGCCGCCCGACTCGCTACCCTCAACGCCCTCGCCGCCCTCCACTACGTCATGGACCCCGACGAAACCATCCAACAGGTCCTGCGACTCGATGTCTTTGTCAACAGCGCCCCCGACTTCACCCAACAGCCCACCGTCGCCAACGCCGCCAGCAACCTCCTGGAACAACTCTTCGGACCCCAGGGTACCCACGCACGCATCGCCGTCGGCGCCGCCCAGTTGCCCGCTAATGCACCCGTCGAACTCGCCTTGATCGTCCAAGTCGCCCCGAAACACGCCCACTAAGGCCCGCCTGAAACCCCGCCACCCATCTCCCGCCACACCAGCTGCCAATACTACAATTTGACAGACAACCCCCCACCGACTAAAATCCCAACAGTCTTATCACACATCCGCAGCTAATCGGAACCTAATGAAAGGAGCCTCAACATGGCTGATAACGTCCTCGAAATCACCGACAGCAACTTCGAAACAGAAGTCACCAACAGTAATCTCCCCGTCCTCGTCGACTTCTGGGCCGAGTGGTGTGGCCCCTGCCGCATGCTTTCCCCCACCATCGAAGAATTAGCCGGCGAATACCAGGGAAAGATCAAAGTCGGTAAGCTCGACACCGACAACAACCGCGAAACCGCCGTCAAGTTCGGCATCAGCGCCATCCCCACCGTCATGCTCTTTCAAAACGGCCAAGCCGCCAAAAAATGGGTCGGACTCACCAGCAAAAAGGACTTCAAAGCGACCCTCGACGAAGTCGAATAGCCCCACACCCTGCTTCCTTGCCCGCCCCCGGCACCATGGCCGGGGGACACGACCCGCGGCACCAGTCTCGCTCGCCACACGAACACCCTCCCCCTCTCACGCAAACCACACCCGAACCTTCTTCTGGCCCAAATACACACTCACCACCAGAAAATATATCAAAAGACCTATCGCCAAACCCACCAGATAGCCATCCTCAACCCCCACCATGATCACCCCATAGCCCAAAAGAAAACCGCCACCGATCAGCCCCACAAAATGCACCAGCGTCACCAGCACCCGAGAAGCTGGCCTCGTTACAGGGTCGCCCTATGAAAGTAGATACCGGAGACTCTGAGCTCGATGAGGAGCTTCAGGGGTTTTATAGAATTTGGACAGGTTATGGGAAGAGAAAAATTTATCGCGTAATGTGACCAGGACTTTTTTAGATCTTTGGTTTGTATGGTCCGAGATATTCTTCCTGTAGGATCTTCCCTCCATCGATAACAAACTCGC
>CAYNXW010000120.1:0-8075 GCA_964401265.1 uncultured Pirellulales bacterium
ACCCCTCCGGCTCCCCTAAAGGCCGATGACAGTGTGGACAATGAACGTACTCTTCCATAACGCCTTCCTTACACACCCCTCTCCCCATGGCCAAACCTCTGCCACCTACACTCCGAAACCTTACCCACCCAACAACGGGAAAAGCTCCAAAAACTTCTCCTCAATATTCACGCTACGCATCAGCGTCTCCCCGATCAACACCGCGTTGATACCCGCCCCCATCAAACGCTCCACGTCCGCACGCGTCCGAATCCCGCTCTCAGAAACCAGCTCCCGCTTGTCCTCCACGAACTCGCTCAAACGAACCGACGTCGACAAATCCACCTGCATGCTCTTCAAGTTCCGATTGTTGATCCCCAGAAGACTGTAACGCCCCTGCGGAAAGCCTATCAGACTACGCACCTGCAAAAGCATCTCCAGCTCGTGCACCTCCAGCAGCACCGTCAAACCCAGAGAATTCGCCAGTATCATCATGTCCATCAACTGACCGCCTGGCATCGCCTCCGCGATCAACAACACCGCGTCAGCTCCCGCCGCACGCGACTCATAAACCTGGTATGGATCTATCAAAAAATCCTTACGCAGTATCGGCAGCGACACCGCCTCTTTCACCTGCTCCACATACTCCAGCCGACCCTGAAAAAATCGCTCGTCCGTCAGCACGCTCAACGCGTCCGCTCCCGCCGCCTCGTAACGACGTGCCAACCTCACCGGGTCAAAATCACTACGGATCAAACCCGCCGAAGGCGACGCCCGCTTGATCTCGGCAATCACATTAATACCACGCGGGGATCGACCCGTCAGCGTCCGATAAAAATTCCGGCACTTGCCCAGCCCCGAAATCCTTGCCTCCAACGCCTCCACCGGCACCCGCGCCTTCGCCGCCGCCACCTCGTCCCGCTTTACGTCCAATATCTCGTCCAGTCGGTTTGCCATAGTCCATATAATCCGCAAACTTGCCCTCCATGTCAATTACCCACAAAAAAGGCAAAGAAAACACCGCTTTCTCGCGCCCCAACCACCAACGTGCCTTATAATTATACTAGAAGTAACGAATGGGACGTTTCAAACGGTTGAACCGAAACTCAGTCACCGACACACAAAACGTGGCGTTGACTGGGGCCACAAAGGCGTGGTAACACCACAACAAACGCGCAAACTTAAACTGGACAACCACTTACAACGCACTATAACGCCCCGGCACTACCACGGTGTGCATTTTAGGCAACAAGACCGCAAAGACCTCGCCATACAACTAGCTGGAGACGACGACACGCCAAACCGCCCCAACAGGGATATTGCCCTCACAACGGCGGTTTAAAAACTACAAAACCACCTATGACAGTATGGCACACCCTTTGCAATAACCTCTATACAGTGACACGAGACGCCACACCCGGCGGAACGCGGGCTTGGACAATCAGCTTTGACGCCTTGCTTAGGAGCGAGACATGGACGAAGCCACCTTCCAGAAAAAACTCTCCGAATTGGTCAGCGAAATCGGTACCCTACCCGACTCCCAGCGAAAAAAGCTCGAAGTCCTCGCCGAGCAGACCAAAAAAAGACAGGCCGAACTCAAGCAGTCCGTCGCCTCACTGCACGACTCCCTCGACTACCTGCGACTCAGCATCAAATACCTGCTCTTCGACCTCGAAGCCACCCGCCGGGAGAACTCCTACCTGCGCAAAATGCTCGAAGATTCCGATAACAACAAATAAGTGACCCTAAAGGCGAACCGGGACCCTACCCGACGCACCCATGAACTGGCCATACCAAGGCAGTGTCTAACCACACTGCCTTTCTTTTTTTAACCTGAAAAAACACCCCGATTCCACCCTGGCCCCTCCCGTCCCCACGGCCGACCACGCGCCTTCCATTGACGCAAACCCCGTAAAAAGCTATACTTGGAACCTGTCAACCCGATAATTATAGTGGCCCGGTACAGCCCCAAAAACTGAACCGAAAAACACTCGCGTTGGCTGACCCGGCCTGGAGGACTCACGTGCAAAAACGCAGGAGAACAATTTCCGTCGTCGTTCCCGTCTTCAACGAACGAGACAACATCCGGGACCTTATCAAAAGCGTCGACGACGTCTTCAAAAACCTCACCTTCGACTACGAACTACTCGTCGTCGACGACGGCAGCACCGACGACACCCTAAAACAGGCCCTCGCCGTCCACCAACAATACCCCAACCTCAAACTCATCGAACTACGACGAAACTTCGGCCAAACCGCCGCCATGGCCGCCGGCTTCCACCACGCCTCCGGAGACGTCATCATCCCCATCGACGGCGACCTCCAGAACGACCCCGAAGACATCCCCCGCCTCGTCGCCAAACTCGACGAAGGCTACGACGTCGTCAGCGGCTGGAGAAAAAACCGAAAAGACACCTTCCTCACACGCCGACTGCCCTCCTGGCTCGCAAACCGACTCATCGCCGCCATCACCCAGGTCCGACTCCACGACTACGGCTGCACCATCAAAGCCTACCGAAAAGACGTCGTCCAAAGCCTCAACCTCTACGGCGAAATGCACCGCTTCATCCCCGCCATCGCCCATTGGTCCGGAGCCCGCGTCGCCGAAATCGTCGTCAATCACCGCCCTCGAACCCGAGGCCAAGCCAAATACGGCCTCAGCCGTACACTCAAAGTCGTCCTCGACCTCATCACCGTCAAATTCCTCGGCAGCTTCAGCACCAAGCCCCTCCACATCTTCGGCGGCATCGGCGCCATCACCCTCCTCGCCGCCTTCCTCTCCGGCACCCTCGTCATCTACCAGAAATGGTTCGCCGAGACACCCCTCGCCATGAACCGAAACCCCCTCCTCGTCCTCACCACCATGCTCATCATGATGAGCGTACAATTCCTCCTCATGGGACTCATCGCCGAAATGCTCTGCCGTACCTACCACGAATCCCAAAGCAAACAAACCTTCGTCGTCCGCGCCATCCACCAGGCAAAAACTCAAAACTCCCAAACACCCCCCTCACCCTCTCCGGAATCCCTGACATGACCCAACACAAACGAACCGGCCAAACCCGATCACGCACCAATGCCCCCTCACACCACCACCCCACCCGAGTGACGCCCACCACCAACAACAACAACCTATCCCGATTCTACCCCCTCGCCCGATACGCCCTGCTCTGCCTACTCCTCTTCGGCGCCGCCGCCATACCCTTCTCCCTCGGAAAATACATCGAATTCAACTCCCCCGGAGCCTTCGACTCCGGCGCCTACGTCTACTCCGCATGGCACGTCCACCAAGGCGCCCAACTCGGCGTCGACGAAAAACCCTCCGCCCAACTCGGCACCCTCCTCGTCAACATGCTCGGCGTCTACCTCACCAACGAGTTCTCCGAAACCGGCCCCAAAACCATCCAACTGCTCATGCAGGCTGCCGCTCTCATCCTCATGGGCCTCACCCTCAAACGACTCCTCGGCACCCTACCCGCCGCACTCGCCGTCTTCCTCGCCGCCACCTACCTCTCCGCTCCTTGCCTCGCCAAGTTCGGCAACGTCAAAGAACAATACATGATCGCCGTCATGATCGCCGCCGTCTGCTGCTTCATCTTCGGACAAATCTCCGCTCGACACCGCGGCTGGATTACCTACACCCTGCTCGCCGGTGCCCTGCTCGTCTGGGCCCCCCTCTTCAAACCCACCGGCGTCTCCGCCATCGCCGCCGTCGGCCTCTTCACCCTCGCCCAACCACTCCTCAAACTACGCCACTGGAAAACCATGCCCGCCGACCTCGCCCTGCTCCTCGCCGGCGCCGCCCTCAGCATGGCACCCGTCTTCATCTGGATGGAAGCCGCCGACGTCAAAATGCCTCGGCCCTACAGCTTCGTCACCCAGGTCCTGCCCACCCTCGGCATCCAGTCAAAAAACAAAACTTCCAGACCAACCCAACCCACAACATCACAAATCTCCAACCCACAACTCATCAATACCGCCGACACCGCCACAACCGCCTCCCCCAACCAGAAACAAAAAAAACCTCAATCCAGCGACTACATCGCCGCCAGCCGACGATACATGTCCTTCGCCCAGCAGACCCCCAAGGTCTTCCGCTTCTACAAACTCCTCATACTCCCCATCGCACTCGCACTCATCGCCATCGCCATCGGCCTCTTCCACGCCATCAAACGAAAATGGCACCGAAAAAAAACCGCTCCCGAACCCCTCGACGCCGAACGCTTCCTGCCACTACTCGCCATCTGGTGGCTACTCGACATGGCCTTCGTCTGGATCAGCCCCCGATCCTACGAACAATACTACCTACCCCTCAACGCCTCCGCCGCCATGCTCGCAGCCTTCCCCCTCGCCCTCCTCCTCAAAAAAACCCTCCACCCAAAACCTCGCCCCGCCTACATCCTCGCCGCCATCGCCTGCCTCCTGCCCATGACCGCCGCCATCACCCCCATCTTCGCCGGAATCAAAGTCAGCCCCCACACCGGCAACACCTACACGCGAAAAGGTGTCCCCGAAAAACGAAACGGCTACAAACAACGACTACAGGAAATCAAACTCCGAAAAACCAGACATCGCCCACCGCCGTGGGAAACCACCGCCGACTACATCCGACAACACTCCACCCCCCAAGACAAAATCTACGTCTGGGGATGGTACCCCGGCATCTACGTCAAAGCTCAAAGACTCAGCCCAACCGCCACCGCCTTCGAAAGCGAAATGCATACCTCCACCCCCGACGCCCTCGCACGACGCGTCAATCGCCTCCTCAAAGACCTTCAGGCCGATCCGCCCGCCTTCATGGTCGACTCCCGCAAGCCTCAGTTCCCTTGGGACCGGCCCCCACTAGAATTGTGGCCTTATATCAAAGGCAAGGGCTTCCTGCCCAACCAACCCGCCCAAATCGCCGCCTACGACCGCGCCTACAAAAAAGCCCTCCACAAAGACGTCGAACCCGCCGAAGCCGAACGCTACCAAGTCATGGCCCCCTTACGCGAGTTCATCCGCCAAAACTACCGCATCGTCCAACCCTATAATAAGTTCTGGTCACACGTACTCCTCCAACGCACCACCCTCAACAGCCCACCGCGACCCGCGCCAACACCGTAAACACAACCTAATAGACAAACATGTACAACAACAAAAAAATCGCGGTAGTCATGCCGGCCTATAACGCCCAGGACACGCTGGTCAAAACCCATCGCGAAGTCACCGCCCAACAATGCGTCGACTTCGTCGTCGTCGTCGACGACTCCAGCAGCGACAAAACCACCGAAATCGCCCGCACCTTGCCCAACACCATCGTCCACCGCCACACCGTCAACGCCGGCTACGGCGCCAACCAGAAAAGCTGCTACCGAATCGCTCTCGAAAACGACGCCGACATCGTCATCATGGTCCACCCCGATTACCAGTACACTCCCCTGCTCATACCCGCCATGGCCACCATGATCGGCAACGGCCTCTATCACTGCGTCCTCGGATCCAGAATCCTCGGCGGCTACGCCCTCAAAGGCGGTATGCCACTCTACAAATACATCGCCAACCGATGCCTCACCGCCACCGAAAACCTCCTCACCGCCGCCAAACTCTCCGAATACCACACCGGCTACAGAGCCTTCTCACGCGAACTGCTCCAAAAAATCCCCCTCGAAAAAAACTCCAACGACTTCATCTTCGACAATCAAATGCTCGCACAAATCCTCTACCAAGGCTACCAGATCGCCGAAGTCTCCTGCCCCACCAAATACTTCCCACAAGCCTCCTCCATCAACTTCACGCGAAGCTGCCGCTACGGCCTCGGCTGCCTCGCCGTCGCCCTCCAATACCGACTCGCTAAAATGCACCTGGCTACTCCCGCGATTTTCAAATAACCCATGCCCCCGACCACACGCTATAATGGCCCCATGAAAATCCTTGTGCTCAACCACGAATTCCCTCCCATCGGCGGCGGTGCCAGCCCCGTCTCCGCTCACCTCTGCAGACACCTCGCCCAACGTGGACACTCCCTCGACATCGTCACCATGCGCTTCGCCGACCTGCCCCCCTACCAAGAAAAACAAGGCCTGCGAATCCACCGCACCTGGGCACTACGCCGACACGCCGACATCTGCCACACCCCCGAATTAGCCACCTACCTCCTCGGAGCATGCCCCACCGTACGCCGACTCCTCGCTAAAAAACCACCCGACATCATCCACTGCCACTTCCTGCTGCCCACCGGCCCACTCGCCTACCTCGCCGCTCGACTCGCCCACCGCCCCTGGCTCGTCACCTGCCACGGCTCCGACGTACCAGGACACAACCCCGAACGCTTCGGCCTCGACCACAAACTCCTCCTGCCCGCCTGGAAATTCCTCGCCAGACACGCACAAACCATCATCTCTCCCAGCTCCTCACTCCGCAGCCTCATCCAACACCACTGCCCCCACGCCAACCTCATGCTCATCCCCAACGGCATCGACATCCCCGACTACCCCGACACACCCAAACAAAAACGCATCGTCCTCTGCAGCCGACTCCTCAAATTCAAAGGATTCCAGTACGCCCTACAAGCCATGAAAGGACTCAACCCCGACTGGCACATCGACATCATCGGCGAAGGCCCCTACCGCCCCGAACTCCAACGACTCGCCAACGACGCAAACCTGCCCGCCACCTTCCACGGCTGGCTCGACCACCACGACCCCCAATTCAAAAAACTCTACCAAACCGGCGCCATCTTCATCTTCCCCTCCCAAGCCGAAAACTTCCCCACCGTACTACTCGAAGCAATGGCCGCCCGCATGGCCGTCATCTCCTCCAACGCCGGCGGCTGCCCCGAAGTCATTGGACACGCCGGACTACTCGTACCTCCAAAAAACCCAACCAAAATACGCCAGAAACTCGACCGACTCATCAACAACAACACCCTCCGACAACAACTCGCCCATGACGCCCGACTACGAGCACAACAATTCGACTGGCCAAAAATCGCCGCACAATACGAAGCCTGCTTCCAAAATGCCATCGACGCCCGGAGACTCAACCGATGACCCAGCCCCATAACCCCATCCGCGTCTGCTTCGTCTCCCCAAAGGCCTACACCCTCTTTAACCCCAACGCCAAAGGCACCATCGGCGGCGCCGAAGTCGACCTCTACTACCTCGCCACAGAACTGGCAAAAGACAACAACTTCGCCGTCTCCTTCATCGTCGCCGACTACGGACAAGCAAGCACCGAACAACACGAAAACGTCAACGTCATCAAAAGCCTCAACTTCAACCACTCCCCACTACGCTCCGCACTCCGACTCGCCAAAGCCTTCGACAACGCCAACGCCAACATCTACTTCATCAAAACCGCCTCGCCCGGCGTACCTCTGCTCGCCTGGTTCTGCCGAAAACACCAACGCGCCCTCGTCTACCGCACCGCCCATCAGTACGAATGCGACGGAACCTACCGCCGCCAACACCCCCTCGTCGGCCGAGCCTTCGACTGGGCCATCCGGCACGCCCAGCTGCTCACCACCCAGAACGACGTCGACGCCCAAATCCTTAAAAACCGCACCGGCCTCGACTCCCGCGTCATACCCAACGGCCACCGCCTGCCCAACCTCACCCAATACCCCCGCAAAACCGTCCTCTGGGTGGGCCGCTCCGCCGACTTCAAACAACCCAACCTCTTCGTCGACCTCGCCCGCCAAAGACCCAACCGCCACTTCACCATGATCTGCCAACGCGCCACCGACGACCGACAGTACGACCAACTCGTCGAACAAGCCACCCAAACCCCCAACCTCACCTTCATCCCCCGCGTACCATTCCACGAAATAGAATCCCACTTCCTCTGGGCACAACTCCACGTCAGCACCAGCCGCGCCGAAGGCTTCCCCAACACCTTTATCCAGGCCTGCAAATGCGCCACACCCATCCTCTCCCTCAACGTCAACCCCGACGCCTTCCTCGACACACACCAGTGCGGCCTGTGCGCCCAGGGCGATTGGCAACGATTCCTCACCATGCTCGATCAGCTGGCCGACCCCGAAACCGCCCATCGCTACGGACAAAACGGTCGACGCTACGCCCGCCAAAAGCACGATCTAGCAACCATCACCGACA
>CAYNXW010000121.1:0-7984 GCA_964401265.1 uncultured Pirellulales bacterium
GATTTCCGCTTCCAGCTCAGCGTAGCTGGCCATGCCTGCCGCCGCTCGCCAACGCTCCATCGGTGAGTCAATTGCCACGTAGTCCCGCTCTGCCATCCAACGCATCAAGGCAGCGTATACGGGGCCCGGATCCGCCATGCCCGTGGGTTTGACCGCCATGGCCACCTGGATGCCTTGGAGCTTCTTGACGTCGGTGAACTCCCCGAGTGTCCCCGTTTTGGCTAACGCCTCGGGCGCCACCGGAATCCGTATCTCCGTCAGATAATGCTGCGGCTCTGTCATCTTCGGATTGTTCAAGTAGGACAGCAGCAAAGGCCCGTGCACCTGGATGCCTTTCTGGCCCGCCAGAGCAAAAAGCTTGCCGATCGCCGGCCCTACCTGCTGGTAAGGCCCCCGGTACAGCGTATAGAGCACCACCTGCGACTTGATCTTCTGTAACTGTATCGGCCCCGAAAACGTCGCGGGCTCCTTCGCTTGCTCCGCTGCACCGACCGGCTCTGCCTGCCACAGTGTTGCCGCCACCATCGCTATGCCCACGCCCACTACGGCCGCCATCATCCACACTCTCGTCCTCATGGCTTGCTCCTTTCCTGCTTCGATGTCATCTTCTGCAGCTCACGCCTGCTGGTCAGGTGCTCATCCACCTCAGCGCCCGAGATAATGTTCTTCAGTTCCTTGATGTGTTCACCAAAGGTATCACGTCCTCGCCCGCTGGCTGAGACGAACGTTCGGGGCTTCCGCTCGACAAACATCTTCTCGACCTGCACATAGCCCGCCTCCTCCAGCTTGCCCAGGTGTGCCCCCAGGTTGCCGTCCGTGACCTTTAACAGGTCCCGCAACGTGGTGAACTCCAACTGCTGGCCAGTCTCCAAAGCCGCCAGCGCCGCCATGATCCGCAGCCGCACCGGCTCATGAATTATCTTATCCAATCCTGCCATATCAACGCCAGCGTAGCCGCATGTAAAGTCCTGTTCCAAACATGGGCCCCGCGCCCATTACCGCCATCCACATGCTGTACCACTGCGGCGGGATGCCAAAGTACCCTATAATGGTTGCTGCGGTGACACCCAACCCCAGGTAGACCATATAGGCTCCATCCGTCCACAATCCGGAAACAATATAGGCAAACATGATCACCGTCACCAGAAAGGCATTGTACTGAATACCGTTGCTTATGTTCGCTCCTAGAATTGCCAGCCACAGAGACGCAAACAAGAAGAGGAAACCCCAAAATGCAAACACGCGTAGACCGAGCCTTTTCTCGGGGCCTCCCTCACGGGGTCTCCTTTGCGAAATTGTTTTCGGCAAACAAGCCATGTCGCCAGACCACCGCCACCGCATAGTATCCACCATATCCACGGTATCCGCTCGGGACGGTCCAAGCTCAATTGGGTCAACACATATGCCGCTGCCCAGACTGCTCCCCACATCATGAGCAGGTCTGCTCCCTCGCGAGCTGCAATCCCCCGCCGGGTCCGTTGCTGGGCCTCAGTCACCGCCGCCAACGATTCCTGCGCCTGCTCAGTTGATATATTCATGACCTTGCTCGCATCCTTAGACCTTATTACTGGGAAGACCGCTGCACAATGCAGAGTACTCTGTGTCACAAAGTAATTGTAGCACATAAATTTGCTCAGGCAACATTTTTCTGCTGCAAACCCCGACTATTCGGCGATAATGAGGACGTGGACACCGAACAAAAGCTGAACATACTGGCGGAGTCGAGCAAATTCGACCTTGCTTGTGCCTGCAAGCACGCCGACGAGCCAGGCCGTAGGCGCGGGCCGGCAGGGCGATGGATCTATCCCGCCGCTTTGCCGTCGGGACGCAAAGTATTTTTGCTCAAGACCTTACAAACCAACGCCTGCGCCAACGACTGCTCCTATTGCCCCTTCAATGCCCGCCGCGACCTGGCCCGTACCACCGTCGGCCCCGACGAACTGGCCCGCACCTTCATCGACATGCTCGACGCCAACCGCGTCAGCGGCCTGTTCCTCTCCTCCGGCGTTCCCGGTGAGCCCGACCAGGCCATGGACCGTATGCTCGCTACGGTCGAGCTGGTACGCCGCCGACATCAGTTTCGCGGCTTTGTCCACCTCAAGGTCCTGCCTGGCTCCAGCCCCGCCGCCATCGAACAGGCGGTCCGCCTGGCCACTCGTGTCTCCGTCAACATCGAAGCCCCCAATGCCCAACGCCTCGCACACCTCTCGCAGCGAAAACGGTTCTACGAAGACATTGTTGCCGCCATCGAAAATATCGCCCGCCTGCGCCAACAGCTCAATCCCAGGTGCCAGCAGACCACCCAGTTCGTCGTCGGCGCCGCCGGCGAGTCCGACCGCGAAATCGCCACCACCACGGCCCGCCTCTACCATAGATTCAAGATGGAAAGGGTGTATTTCTCTGCTTATCAGCCGCCCGGTCCCTCTGTCACGACGGAGCAGCCCGCTCTATTCGACGATGTGCCTACCCGCACCGTAAGATCCACCGCCGGTTCGCCCCTCTTCACCCGCGAACACCGCCTCTATCAGGTCGATTTTCTCTTTCGGCGATACGGGTTTGCCCTCGACGACATCGCCTTTGACGCGCAGGGCCAGCTCGATCTGGACGCCGACCCCAAACTGATTTGGGCCCGCAATCACCCTCAGGCCTTCCCGGTCAACGTCAACTACGCCGATCGACACGACCTGTTGCGTGTCCCTGGCATCGGTCCGATTGGAGCTCAGCGTATCCTCAAGGCCCGCAAGATCTCGCGAATCCAGAATGTTCAGCAGCTTCGGGCCTTGGGCCTGCGCAGCTCCTTGGCCTGGGCCTATGTGTGCTTCTAGTACGCCTGAGCCGTGGGGGGCATTGCGACGATCCGGTCGATCTCTCTGTTAACTCTCATGCGAGACCTTGTCGAAATCAATCACCACCACCGTCTGATCATCCAGCGGATGGTCCGATGCCGCAAATGTGTTCGCCTCTTGCAGGATTCGTTCCGCCAACTCCTCCCCCGGTGCCTCTCGATATTGCTGCACCATCTCCGCTAGACGCTTACGTCCAAACAAAGCCTCTTCCTGTCTCGCCTCGATAATACCGTCTGTGAACAAAACCACGCGATCCTCCTGGCGAAACTGATGGCATGATTCCGGCAAAATGCCGTCTTGAACCCCCAGCAGCATCGTGGTCGGCGCCAGCTTACGCAGTTGGCCGTCCCGCCGATTACACACGATTGGCTCGGGATGTCCCGCGTTGACGTACAACAGAATCCCGCTTGGCAGATCGACCACCCCGTAGATCAGGCTGCATGTGACCGGATTGCACAGCTGCTCGCCCAGTCCCACCAGAATCTCATTGATGCTCCCTACCAACTGGCTCGGGCGACGATGATCCCGCCGATCCGCACGCAGCAACCCCACAATCAACGTCATCAGCAACGCCGCCCCTATCCCGTGCCCCATGACGTCGCCGATTACGAACGCAACCTGGTCTTGGCCGAATTGGCGAAAATCGTAAAAATCGCCCCCGACTGCTTCTGACATCCGGTTACGCAACACCACCTTGCCGCAACGACAGTTCGGCGTCTCGGCCTCCAGCAGGGCCGCCTGCACTGCCCCCGCCAATTCCATGCCGTTCAGTGTCGTCTGTAGAATTCGTTCTGACATTGCCGCTCACCTCATGCCACGGCTACGCCACCTCGGCGTCTTGGGGGTCGCAACACGCTGTGACTCTTGCCAACGACCCTCACCTCCACTCGCCAGCCTCTTCCAGGCCATTCTGCACATCCCCTAATCTAAATTATTCTACGCGCGCACCCTCTTGTCTAACACAATGTTTGTGAAAAACTCACTTGTCGCCATGGTCCCACCAGCTGTGCCTGGACTAGTCTGCCCCGTCTCCACGACAAAAAAAAAGAAAACACCGGTCACCCGGAGGCAAACCAGTGTTTTCCGGAGGGGAGAAAACTCTCTAATTTCTATCGGCCGTCCCGGTCAAAATACTTTAACACTGAGAAAAACCGCATTGTCGGCAACTGACGCACCCTTCTGAGAAGCTCAAAATCCCGTCCGTACACGACGGACAGCGTATCTTGAACCCTGCCAAGGACGACGGCACGCGGTCACAGTTGTCCCGGCCAGCTGGACTACCCGCCGTAGCGCTTTGGCTCTGCTTAAGTGTACCACATCCTGGCCCAGCCGACAAATCAACTTCTCCCAGCAGCAGCGCCCGCAAGTCCTGCTTCGCCTTCGCCGCCAGATACTTGCTGATCGCCTTGGCCAGTCCGTCCCCTAGCGACATGATTCGACCCTCGCGGGAAGGGATCGTCAGGCTGCTGCCAATGCCGTCGAGTTGTTTCAAGGCCAACTCCAGCGAGCCCCCGCACCTCAGCAGCAGCGACAGCAGTCGGCAGATGGCTTCCAGGTCGCTGTTGGCTACGTCCCCGCCCTTGCCCAATTGGGCGAACACCTCATACTCTCGCTCCGTCGTCGCATCCACGGTAATCTTCACGTGCATGTTCCCAAAGGGTGTCAACTGCCTCACCCGCACACACGTCATGATCTCCGGCAACGCCACTGGCTCCACCGACGTCAGCGAAGCTCGTTTGACCCTTTCGCTCGGAGCAGGCGTCTGCTCCTGCGTCTCTGCCACCACGGCCGACGTCTTGGCGGGGGCCGCGTGTGGGGCCTCCCTCGTCGGCGTCACTGTCATACTCATCGGCTGAGTGGCGCGACAGCCATCCCGATACACCGTGATTCCCTTGCATCCAAGCTTGTACGCCTGACGATAGATTGCCTCAACCTGCTCCACCGTTGCGGTATGCGCAAAGTTAATCGTCTTGCTGATTGCCGCGTCACAGTGCTCTTGAAATGCCGCCTGCATCCGCACATGCCACGCCGGCTCGATCTCGTGTGCACAGACAAACACCCGCTTCAACCCCTCGGGCACCTCTGCGATCTCCGCCAGAGAGCCTGTCTGGGCCAGTCGGGCCACCAAGGCCTCGCTGTAGATGCCTAACGCTTTGGCTCGCTCAGCGAAGACGCGGTTGACTTCTCGCAACTGCTTGCCGCCCAACACGTTACGCGTAAACGCCAGCGAAAACAACGGCTCGATTCCGCCGCTGCAGTCCGCAATAATACTCAACGTCCCCGTAGGCGCCACCGTCGTTACCGCCGCGTTACGCTGCGCCCGGTGACGCTCATGGTTCCAGCGGCTCTCGTGCCAATTCGGAAACACACCCCGGCAATTGGCCAAGTCCTCGCTCGCCTGATGGGCCCGCTCATTGACAAACCGCATCAGCTGCCGCCCCAGCGCCAACGCCTCTTCGCTGTTGTAGGACGTCTCGAGCATATACAACGCATCCGCAAACCCCATCACCCCCAGCCCGATCTTGCGATTGCCCTTACAGACTTCCTCGATCGGCCCGATCTGGTAATCGTTCACGTCAATCACATTGTCCAGAAACCGCACCGCCTCGACAACCGTCTCGCTGAGCCCCGAAAAGTCTATCCGTGCCAGTGTCGCCACCCCGGTCGTCTCCGCCATCAGCGTGCCCTCCTCCGTCGCATCGGCCCGCACAAACTTCGATAGGTTGATGCTCCCCAGATTGCACGCCTCGTACGCCAGCAAAGGCTGTTCCCCGCAGGGGTTGGTCGCCTCGATCGGCCCCAGCTGAGGGGTCATGTTATCTCGATTGATGCGGTCGGTAAATGCCAGCCCCGGCTCGCCTGTCGCATGTGCGTGCCGTACTATCAAATCCCATATCTCATGCTTCGTCCAGAAGTCTCCCGCGCACACGTCCTTGTCGCTGTCGCCCATCGGCCCCGTTAACGGCCAGAGATCCGCCAGTTCGTACCCCCACACGTCCAGCTTTCGCCCCAGCAGATACTGTCGGCCCGTCCGCGGATTCACCACCACATGAGGCGAATCCGGACGAGTCTGCAACGCTTCCATCCACCCGTCAGGTATCTTCACCGACGTGTTGTAGTTCATAAACGCCCTTAGATCCTGCTTGGCGTGGAGAAACTTCAGAATGTCCGGATGATGCACGCTCATCATTCCCATGTTTGCCCCTCGACGAAAGGCCCCCTGCTGAATCGCGTTGGTCGTCTCGCTCAGCACCCGCCAAAAACTGATCGGGCCGCTCGTCTTACCCCCGCTCGATGAAATATGATCCCCCGTGGGCCGAAGCCTGTCGAACGAAAAACCCGTGCCCCCGCCCGCCTTTTGAATCAACGCTGTGTACTTGACCGCCTCAAATATTTGCTCAATGCTGTCCGCAATTGGCAGCACAAAACACGCGCTCAACATCCCCATCGCCCGTCCCGCGTTCATCAATGTCGGACTGTTCGGCAAGAAACGCAGCGACGCCATCAAATTGTAGAAACGCCCCTGCCAACGTGCCTCCTCTTGCTCGTCGGCTCCGTAGCGACGCTCCACCGACGCCACACAGCCTGCCACCCGCTCGAACAATTCCTCCGGCTGCTCCACCACCTGGCCGGACTCGTTCTTCTTGAGGTACCGGTTGGCCAGCACCACCCGCGCGTTTGCCGTCAGCTCCAACGTCGACCGCTCATGTTCTGTCCGCTGCTCACTCATGTCACCATTTCCCTTCAACGGATACTACCCCATATATTGTACTCTTGAGCTCCCGCGACGTCAAAATAGTCGTTTTCTCTGCCAGGCTGATAAAGCTGTCCTTGCCGGCGCTTCCCTTCTGGGCCACAATGACATCCACAGCGACATTGCCCCTGTCGATGCTTTTTCGCTGGTATCCTGCCTGTTTGCCCGTTAACCTACCCACCAGCCAGAACAAGGAGCACACATGCAGTTCACCAAAATGCACGGCATCGGCAACGACTATGTCTACGTCAACGGTTTTCAAGAGGCTCTGCCCGACGAGCTCGCTACCCTCGCCATCGCTGTCAGCGATCGCCACTGCGGCATCGGTGCCGACGGCCTGATCCTCATCCTCCCCTCAGAACACGCCGACGTCCGCATGAGAATGTTCAACGCCGACGGTTCCGAAGCCGAAATGTGCGGCAACGGCCTGCGCTGCGTGGCCAAGTACGCTTGCGACCATGGTCTCGCCAGCGGCCGGCCCTGTCAGCATCCCGTCATGGCTGATATGCTCACTGCCAGCATGCCCGACGCCCAGGAGCTCCGCCAAATCACCGTCGAAACTGGCCGAGGCGTCCTCAACGTTGCCTTGGCTATGGAACGTGGCTTTGCACGCCAACTCTGCCTCGACATGGGCGAACCGATTCTCCTGCCCAACGAAATACCTGTCAACGTCACCGGTCAGCAAGCCGTTGGCGTCCCCTTTGACGTGGCTGGTCACAATCTGCTCCTCACAGCGGTTTCCATGGGGAACCCCCATGCTGTGTTCTTCGTTACCGATGTCGCTGCCGTCGATCTCGAACACGTCGGGCCCGCCGTTGAAAACCATAGCCTCTTCCCCCAGAAAACAAACGTCCATTTTGTCCAGAAAAACTCCTCCTCCCAAGTCACCATGCGCACCTGGGAACGCGGCTCTGGCATTACCCTCGCGTGCGGCACCGGCGCTGCCGCCGTCTGTGTCGCTGGCGTTCTTGCCTCCAAGACCGACCCCAGCCTCTTCGTTCACCTTCCCGGCGGCGACTTGCGTCTGCGCTGGCATGAGCCTGACAACCACGTCTACCTCGCCGGGCCGGCTGCTGAAGTCTTCACGGGCCACTGGCCCGACTAGCCCGCATGTGGCAAGACGATTATCCGTCGCGCGGTGCAGCCTGGCCAGCATGCTTCACGAGTCTTGGGCACCATGGCTGTAGCTGCCGTGCTCAAAGACGAATACCCGTAAAAAATGCGGGCGAGCAGAGTGACTTTGGGTTGCCAAAGCTGCCACGTTTGGGGGGGCCTTCAGGCCGATCGTCCCGGTTACTACCAAAACACGCTAGCTGAGGGTAATCGCCCTTCGCCCCATATGCGTCTCTTGGGAGTAATAAGTCTCTTTCGTGCAAATACTTAT
>CAYNXW010000122.1:0-7944 GCA_964401265.1 uncultured Pirellulales bacterium
TCAGACGTTCGCGGCGTAAGCGGCCAGCGCCGCCTGCCACGAGCGCACCGATTGACCGGTGCTCTGTTTGTACCGCGCAATGTCCAGCACCGACCACGGCGGCCGATCGCCGGCCGCGCCAACTGCTCCGACTTGATCGGCCTTATGTCCGCCCGCAAGCCAAACTCGGCCACAATCGCCTGGGCAAAATCGTACCAGGAGCAATGCCCCTCGTTGCGAAAATGATAAACGCCCCGCGCCCGCGCCTCGACCAGCCAGACCATCGCACAAGCCAAGTCATCCGCATAGGTGGGCGAGCCTACCTGGTCGTCCACCACGTCAAGATGGTCACGCTCGCCCGCCAGACGGCGGATGGTGCTGACAAAGTGCTTGCCGCTACGGCCGAACAGCCATGACGTGCGGACAATGAGATGCTCGTCCCCGCCGGCCTGCACCGCCCGTTCGCCGGTGAGCTTCGATAGACCGTAAACGCTCAGCGGGCTCGGCTCGTCGTCCGGTCGATACGCCCGCGGACTGCAGCCATCAAAAACAAAGTCCGTGCTGACGTGCACCAGTCGGCTGCCCTGTTTGACGCAAACCTGAGCCAAGTGCCCGGGCCCAACGCCGTTGACCGCCATGGCCAATTCCGTCTCTTTCTCGCACCCGTCGACGTCGGTGTACGCGGCACAGTTCATCACCAGGTCAGGCCGACGGTCCGCCAGATACGCCTCCACGCTCGATTGACGCGTGATATCCACCTCGTCAATGTCGGCCGCATCGACCTGCACCCCGGGCGCGCCGACCATCTCGGCCTTGCCCGCCAGAACCTCCACCAGCGTACTGCCGAGCATTCCCCGTGCCCCGATCACACTCACGCGAGCAATGTCGTCCCAGCCGCCGCTGCCCTGGCCCGTCTGCATCATAGCTTCCTGCCGTATTGTTGTTCGTAATAGTGCCGATAGGCCCCGGTCTTGATCCCCGACCACCACGGCTCGTGCTCTTTGTACCACGCCACCGTAGCCGCCAGTCCCTCGGCGAAGTCCCAGCGGGGCCGCCAGGGGGTCTCCGCCTGGACCAGGCTCGAATCGATCGCGTAACGCCTGTCATGGCCCAACCGGTCCGTCACGTATTCAAGATACGAGTCATCCTTACCCAACAGCTCGAGCAGCATCATCGTTATGTCCAGATTGGTGCGCTCGTTGTCCGCCCCGACGTTGTAAATCCTCCCCGCCTGGCCGTACTCCATCACCGCCAGAATCGCCCGACAATGGTCCTCCACGTGAATCCAGTCCCGCACGTTGAGCCCATCGCCGTAGACGGGCACCTTCTTATCCGCCAGCAGATGGGTCACGAACAGCGGAATGAGCTTCTCCGGAAACTGGTAAGGACCGTAATTGTTGGAGCACCGCGTGATAATCCCCGCGAAACCGTATGTATGATGATACGCCCGCACGAGCAGGTCCGCCGCCGCCTTCGACGCACTGTACGGACTGTTCGGCGCCAGCGGCGTCGTCTCAGTGAAACGCCCCTGAGCCCCCAGCGAGCCGTACACCTCGTCCGTCGAGACCTGCAGAAAAAGCTCCACATCCCCCTGCCGCGCCGCATCGAGCAGCACCTGCACCCCCTGCACGTTTGTGTGCACAAACTCCTGGCAGCCCAGAATCGACCGATCCACATGGCTCTCAGCAGCAAAGTTGACCACCGCGTCGATACCTTGGGCAAGCGTTGCTTCCACCACAGTCGGATCGCAAATGTCGCCCCGCACGAACCGGAAATGCTCGTGTTCGAAGCACGTCTCCAGATTGGCCATGTTGCCCGCGTACGTGAGCTTATCCAAACACACCACACGCCATTGCGGCCGCTCCCGCAGCAACATCTGAATAAAATTGCTCCCGATAAACCCCGCACCCCCCGTCACCAGGACCCTCTGTATCACCCGTGATTCCCGCATGCAGAGACCTCCCGTAGCTAGCCCTTTCAAATGCCATCGTGGGTCATGCCAAATAGTCGTGAGAGTAACCTTTTACACCGCGTCAGGTAAGAGGCCGGCAGTTCCCCCAAGCGTCGTTTCATTTGTTTGCGATCAAAAGTAAATATCTTGCCGCACCTTATGGCCGATGATCTCTTTAGTCCCGTCTGCCTGAAACCGTCGTCCGTTTCACATACCACCACATCATACGCAGAACGACGGTTCACATTCGACGAAATGGCAGCTAGAACCACATCTTCACCGGCGTTATTGAACTCGCCAACGGAAAGCACCAAGGCAGGACGAAGCTTCACATCTGAGTAATCAGTGAAAGGAAAGGGTATTAGGACAATGTCTCCTGCTACCAGCCTACGCTCACTCACAGTGGTTCCCCGTCTTGCGCTTCGTATACATCCTCTTCTGGCCCACTCCAAAAATCCAGCGCACCACTGCTCAGAGAGTAATAGAACGGCTCGCATTCCACGTTGTCCCCTTGAAAAACAGCCGCCGATGATGTCACAGTGTGCTTTACACAGATGTCAAGCCAAGCATTACTTGCGCTAAGCGGCAATATCCCTGGCTGGACCGAACATTCATACCGGACTATAGCCGGACCACGTTCGCCTTCGTGTATCGGATGAACATTCATTTTTTCCTCCTCCACTCATTCTGCCTCACCAGCACCATTGAGAAATTCGTATAGCTTCTCGTCATTGAATTGCTGGGAGTCATGCAGTATATGCAAAATACGGGTTTCATCCAGCTCCTGAGTCATGTCACGATTATTGAAATCAACGCAAACCTTCAGCCCATACCCCTTAACTTCCTGTCTATCTGGGCTATGCATTGAAGTCTTTAACTTCGTCACCGGCTCCAATTGTATTATCCGGTTGTAATCGTCAACGGGCCGGTTCACTCGCAAAGACAGCTCCCCACCTGCCCCAACTCTTATCTTCGTGAACCGCTCAGCCACCAACTGCGTGCTCTCCGCGACATCGGTCGAAAAAATATATTCATTCACATGGCCAACCCGGACGATTTTCTTCAAGGGAAATATCTCGCGGAATAGACGCAAACCCTTTTTTACAATTTCCTTGGTGGATTCCACGTCCGTATCCTCATCGAACACAGAGACTCTTCGGGGAAAAATAAAGAGCGGACCGCGGACCGTCACCGCCAAAGTCGTCATATCCGTTTCCCCTTTGCCAGGAAAAATAAATTTCTTTCTGACCTGAAAGTCGTTTGGGGACTGGACTAGACTCTCAAAAAGACCTGGATATTCATCAACAAGACGATTGCCAAAATCGAACAACTTGGTTCGTTCCATCTTGCATTCAATAACGGGACGAACATCCACGCCGACCTTTTCAACGTAGTCGTCTATGTGATTGGGCCCAAAATTGAACGAATCTCTCATAATACACCTGGTAGCTCATTTTGTTGTATCCGTACCGACCCTACTTGAACCAACATATTCTAACAAGTCCTGGAACGTGCGGCAATGGGTATTTTTGCCCTCCAATTCAAGCATTCAGTCTGCATTTGCCTCGCCCCGATTCTAGACCTGGATGGCTAGCCCATCTTGTTCGCCCCGCTCTGGGCTACCATAGTCGCCACCCGAAACAGCGACTCGACCGTCCCCGCGTCCGACCACCAGCCCTCAAGCACCTCATACGTCAGAGTGCCCCGGTCAATGTACGTATTATTGACGTCGGTAATCTCGTATTCACCGCGAGCCGAAGGCTCAAGCCCCCGAATAATGTCAAACACCTCCGCGTCGTACATGTAAAGGCCCACCACCGCCAGGTTGCTTGTCGGCTGGGCGGGTTTCTCGTCGATGCGAACAATACGCCCATCGCTGACCGTGGCGACACCAAACCGCTGCGGATCAGGCACCTCCTTAAGCATGATCTTCGCCCCCCCAGGCTGCTCCGCAAAATCCGCCACCGCCTTGCAGATGTTCGATTCAATAATATTATCGCCCAGAACCACCACAATCCTCTCCCCGTCAGCAAAGTTCTCCGCCAGCCGCAGCGCGTCCGCAATCCCCACGTTGCCGCCTTCCTGATAGGTGTAGTGCAGATCCTTGAGGCCAAACTCCGCCCCATTACCCAAGAGCTGCAGAAAATCCCCCGCACTGTTGCCCCCCGTCACGAGCATGATATCCTTGATGCCCGCGTTCACCAGACACTGAATCGGATAGTAGATCATCGGCTTGTCATAAACCGGCAACAGGTGCTTGTTCGTCACCCGCGTCATCGGCATCAATCGTGTCCCCAACCCGCCTGCCAGAATCACACCCTTCATCCGCTCACCCTTTCCCCTTTCTGGGACCCTAACACACCTTGTTTCCGTCACTACTTCGCATAACTCTCGAACAACTGGCCCCACTCCGTCAACGCCCCTTTCCGCATGCGACGCTTGCCCTCGATGGGCCACCAGATGTAATCGTGATAAAGAAACGAACCGAACACAAACAGGTACACTATCGGCGTATGGAACATCATATACTGCAAGCGCCGCAGCGGCCCAAACCAGAACATCTTGCCCACCCGGCTCACCGCGTTGTCCGCCTGGCGAAAATGCCAGTTCACCTTCTCAATATCCTCCCCGACCACTTCGATCTCTTCCGGGCGACCCACCCCCAGCCCCTCCTCATGCGCCTGCCGAATGCAGCAGATACTCATCGGGTCGAACCCCATCATCTTGGCGCTGATCGCGTCGATGGCCACACTGTCCGATGATGCCAACATGGTATTCTTGACCACTGGGGTCATCGTCCGCGGCCCCGCACCGTCGCCCGCCACCGTGCCGTCCATCACCGTGAATATCCCGCTGTGAATTTCCTGTTGTATCGCCAGCAGATCCACCAGAGTCTTATGGATAACACTGTGGGTGTAATGCCGCTTGCGATTCAAAAGCCCACCAAAGGCATTCTTCATCGCCCCCGTCATGGTCGTGTAAATATGACACTTCATGGTGGGCAGATGAATAATGTTCTTGTCGAAAAAATAATCGGGAACATAAATCCCCTCCGGAAAGATCTGGTCCAGCACCAACATCTTGGCTTTGGGCTCATAACGCACCCACTTCATATGCGCCGGGTTGAAATTGTAACGCACCGGCACCTGGTAATCCTTCAACACGCCCGTGTACCGGTTGAGCCGCTCCCCCTTGCGGGCATTGGTCACCACCGTGCGATTTTCAACACACACCAGGGCTTCATAGGCACGCCGACGCAGGGCCTTGATCACCCCTTCGAGCTGCCATGGCGTCGTATTCGCACTCAAAAAAGGCATGTGCCAAGAGATATTGTCCTTGAGAATCGTCGTCTTGTCCGCCGCCAACGCCCCCGCCATATCCGCCTGCGCCACCAGAGTGTCAATGTCTTCCAGCACATTGGCCGCACTGGTCGTAATTACCGCCACCCGCCCTCGACTCATAAGCTCTTCTCCATTATCTGCTCACTCGCCCTGAGATCATAACCGGCTCAACCAAACAAATCAAATTGCTCCCCGTAACGCACCACCACCGCCGAAAGGACCAGCCACAACACCAGGTTCACCAGCGTCGGAACATCGCGATATAGCGTCCCCGTCGGGTCCTCCCCTTCCTTCAAGTGATAGATCAAATAGATGTAACGAAACAGACCATACATCACCAACGGCACTGTCAACAGCATCCCGTGCGACCCTAACGCCTCGACTGTCCGCGCGTCCACCGAATATAACGCGTAACAAATCATCGTCGCCGCCGTCAGCATGGCAATCACCTGATCCAGAAACGCCACGCTGTAATCCTGCAGGACAGGACGCGTCCGGTTCGCAGCAGCCTCGACCCCCACCAGTTCCGCCCGTCGCTTGGCAAAGCCCAGAAACATCGATATCATCACAGTGCACAGCACCAACCAATACGAAGGCGTCGCCGCCACCGCCACTCCGCCCGCGTAGATGCGCAACACAAACCCCGCCGTAATGGCCATCACGTCCAATATCGCTATATGCTTGAGCCCCGCCGAATACAGAACATTGAGAATCAAGAACGCCCCGACCATCGCCAAATAGGCCCCGCCCAACGCCATCGCCGGCACCAGAGAGACCCCCACCAGCAATCCACTCGCCAGAAGAGCACGCCCCACCGAAACACGCCCCGACGCCACCGGACGCTCTCGCTTGACCGGGTGCCGCCGGTCCTCCTGACGATCACACACATCGTTCAAAACGTAAATGGCACTCGAGGCCGCGCAAAAACCCATCACCGCCCACAACGCCCGCCAGACCATTGACGCCTGCTCAAACTGCTGCGAAAACAACAACGGCGCCACCACAAACCCATTCTTCACCCAGTGCCGCGGCCTTAGCAACCGCACATACTCGCCCACACTATCCAAAACACTGGGGACCATGAATCTGCTGCTCCGCCTTTCTAGCCCGGCGACTGCGCCTTGGCCCGATAACCTTCCGGGTAACGCCGGTGCCATAATGCCGCCGTACCGATAATATCTGTTAAATCGTCATATTGAGGCCGCCAGCCCAACCGTTCTCGCAATTTTGCCCCGCCGGCCACCAGACGCGCCACATCACCGGCCCGCCGCGTCATGAACTCCTTGGGAACCGACCCCTCCAGAACCCCCTCAGCCGCCTCGATCACCTCCAGCACCGAGTGGCCCGTGCCCGTGCCAATATTGTAAACCTCCCCCCGGCCCGCCTCGATCGCCCGCAACGCCCGCAAATGGGCATCCGCCAGATCGTCCACATGCACATAATCACGAATACAGGTACCATCGGGCGTCCGATAATCTCGCCCAAAAACCCCGATCTGCCCCCGACGCCCCAACCCCGCCGCCAACACCAGCGGTATCAGGTGCGTCTCCGGCGAGTGATCCTCGCCATACTGACCATCCTCGCTGGCCCCGCTCGCATTGAAATAACGCAGAATCGCATAACCCAAACCATACGCCCGAGAAAAATCCGCAATGAACCGCTCAACAGCATACTTGCTGAACGCATAAGGACTGACCGGAGCCAAAGGCGATTGCTCGCTCAATAGCTCGTCCGACGGAGCATAAACCGCCGCCGTGCTCGAAAACAGAATCCGCCCCACACCCGTCGCCACCATCGCCTCCAACAGCGTCAGCGAATGCACCACATTGTTGCGGTAATACAAATCCGGCTTGACCACCGACTCGCCCACCGCTATCGAGCCGGCAAAGTGCATCACCGCCTCGATCTTGTGCTCACTCAGAACAGCCCGCAACCGCTCTGCATCCGCCAAATCCGCCTCGATCAAACGCTCCGCCGGAACCGACGCCCCATGCCCCGTGCTCAAATTGTCATACACCCTCACCTCATGACCCTGCCGCAACAAATATCGAACCGCGGCACTGCCCACATAACCCGCCCCACCCGTCGCTAATACACGCATCTACAAACCCTTATAAAAAAACACACCTCTGCCGACAGACTCACGCCGCCCGCCTGCCTGACCAGCCCAATACCGCCGCCACCGGCTCAAACCCACCCACGCCAACGACTCTCCTCTTATACCCCCTCTTTGCCGCCAACACAACCACCACCAACACCGCCCGCCTTATCCACACTAGCCCAGCGAATCCACCTCATCAGCCAACTCCAACACACACTTGCCCGCCGCAGCTTTTCGCTTCCACAAGATCGTTCATCCCCCTATAATCCCCTTGGCCCGATACCGTCATTCTTTCCTATCGGGCCTGTTGAAAACTGCACCTTTGGGGCTCGTAGAATATACCAACACTCAACTGGATCGGCAAAGAAGCCGTAGTCAATCACCACCGCGAGGTCCCCTACCACCTCCTCCGCTGCGACAAAAAACTCTCCGTCGGCAACCCCGGCGCCGGCAACCTCCTCGTCCAGGGCGACAACCTCCTCGCCCTCAAAGCCCTACTGCCCTACTACGCCGGACAGGTCAAGTGCATCTACATCGACCCACCCTACAACACAGGCAACGAAAACTGGGTC
>CAYNXW010000123.1:0-7928 GCA_964401265.1 uncultured Pirellulales bacterium
GTACGATCGGCACGGTGGGGGGGGCGTTGGGGGTGGGCCTGGGCTGGTGGGCCACGCGTCATATCGCGTTGCTCGAAGGCGTGTTGACGCGTCTGCTGGGCTTTAAGATCTGGAAGGCGGGGGTGTACGTTTTCGCGGAGATCCCCAACGAGGTGTATTGGCCCTCGGTGGGGTGGATTGTGCTGATGGGGGTAGTGGCGGCGACGGTGGGGGCGTTACTGCCGGCGGTGCGGGCGGCGCGGGTTGAGCCTATTGAGGCGTTGCGTTGGGAGTGAGGCAAGGCGGCCGGAGCGGTCAGAGCAGAGAAGGTTTTTGAGAGACTTTCGCAGAATGTCAGGATGTGATGTATAAGTCGTTGCTCATTTGGCGCTACTTTTTGCACAAGCGTGTGGCGTTCATCGCGGTGGTGGGGGTGGCGCTGCTGGTGATGGCGGTGCTGGTGGTTTTGAGCGTGATGTCGGGGCTGTTGGAAGACGCCCGGTCGCGCAACCACGCCTGGACGGGCGATGTGGTTCTGGTGCGGGATTCGCTGGTGGGGTTCGATCATTACGAGGAGTTTATGGCGCGTCTGGCTCAGGCGGAGATCGCGCAGGCCTCGACGCCGGTGATCACGACGTATGGGCTGGTGATGGGTTCGCCGACGCAGTTGTTCGGGGTGAGGTTGGGCGAGTTTTGCCGGGTGACGGACTTTGGCAGGCAAATGCATCTTCAGGCGGGCGAGCCGGAGCCGGATTTTGTGCTGCCCGAGTACGGCCGGGATAAAGGTGGCTTGGCGCGTTTAGAGGCTGACCAGCGGCGTCGGGGCATCATTATTCATGTTCGCCGAGACGATCGCAAACATTTTGAGACGCTTTTGGAGTCGGGTCGGGGTGAGCCACAGGTATTCTGGTCCATTGACGTGACGGCCTTTGCGGTGAGCCATCGCGGGCTGCTGACGGGCTCGGAGCTGGGCGAGACGCAGCGTTTCTGGTACGTGGATGACTACATGACGCGGCTGCTGGACCTGGAGAGCGCGGCGATGGTGGATTTTGACGTGCTGGGGGCGTTGACGTGGATGGACGGCCAGGACGGGGCCCCTCGGCGGACCAATGAGCTGCGGATCAAGCTGCGGGAGGGTCTGGACCTGGCTGAGGGTCGTGCGGCGGTGGCGTCGCTTTGGGCGCAGTTTGTGTCGGAAAAGGAGGCCGCCGGTCAAGCCAAGCTGCTCAGCGACGTGCGGGTGGAGAGCTGGAAGGCGTTTCGTCGCAGCCAGATTGCACCGGTGGAGAACGAAAAGAGCCTGATGACGGTGGTGTTTCTGCTGATCGCGGTGGTGGCGGTGTTTATCGTCTTCGCCATTTTCTATATGATCGTGACGGAGAAGATCAAGGACCTGGGCATCATCAAGAGCGTGGGGGGCTCGGCGTGGGGGACGAGCCAGATTTTTCTGGGCTACGGCGCCCTGGTGGGGCTGATCGGGGTGGTGCTGGGCACGGCGTTGGGGTACGCGATTGTGACGCACAGCAACGATCTGGACGGCTGGCTCTACGCCCATTTTGGTTGGCAGCTTTGGCCTCCGGACGTCTATTTTGGCATCGAGAAGATCCCGGACCAGGTGGCCAGCGGTCAGGCGGCGGTGATTGCGGTGGTGGGGGTGCTGGCTTCGGTAGTGGGGGCGGCGCTGCCGGCGTGGCGGGCGGCCCGGCTGCAGGTCGTGGAAGCATTGCGGGTGGAATAGAACGGTAGGAAGCAACTGAGGAATCGGACGTCATGAGGCACAAAGCGAAGTCGGACAAGGCAGAGGTGATCTTGCGTGCGCGAGGTCTTCGCAAGAGCTACGCCCTGGGCCGCGAGCGTGTGGAGGTTCTCAAGGGGGTCAATTTGAGCGTTCGGCGGGGTGAGTTCGTCTCGATCATGGGCGCCAGCGGCAGCGGCAAGAGTACGCTGCTGCACATATTGGGGTTGCTGGATAAGCCCGAGGCGGGGGAGGTTCATTTCGAGGACCGGGAGGTTTTTGGCCTGAGCGGCCGTGGTCAGGATCGGCTGCGCAGTCGGGAGATCGGCTTTGTTTTTCAGTTTTACCATCTGCTGCCGGAGCTGAACGTGGAGGAGAACGTGATGCTGCCGATGATGGTGGACAGTTCGCTGTGGAGCTGGTGGGCGCGTCGGGGCCAGACTCGTCGGCGGGCACGGGAGGTGCTTGGGGAGGTGTCACTGTCGCGGCAGGTGAGGCAACGGCCGGCGACGCTGAGCGGTGGCGAGCGTCAACGGGCAGCGATTGCGCGGGCCTTGGTACAGAAGCCGAAGCTTCTTTTGGCCGATGAACCAACAGGAAACCTTGACTCGCGCGCGGGAAAGGCTATTCTTGAGGTTCTGCTCCGGCTCAACGGTGCTGGTCAGACCATCGTCATGGTGACACACGACCGGGCGGTGGCAGAGCTGTCCCAGCGGCGTCTGGTGCTGCAAGAGGGCAGGCTCCAAGGGCAGTAAGTGCTGCTAACAGTGTATCTCTCAAGGACTTGAGAGCCCTAGCCAGCACAGAGACAATATAGATAACAGGCGCGGCGGCGCCACTGGGCAAAGCGGAGACGGTAAGGCATGGGCTTGAAGATTTGGCTCAACGACGGGTTGGTAGAGGAATCCGAGGCGAAGATATCGGTTTTTGATCACGGGCTGCTTTACGGCGACGGGGTTTTCGAGGGCATTCGCGTTTATGACGGCAAGGTGTTCGAGCTGCAAAGTCACCTTGAAAGGCTCTACCGCAGTGCTCGTGCGATTCGTTTGAGCTTGCCGGTGGCTATGGAGACCTTGGCCGATCAGGTGCGTCAGACGGTGGGGGCCAATGAGATCAACGACGGCTACATTCGTCTGCTGGTCACGCGCGGCACAGGCACGCTGGGCTTGAATCCGCTGGTATGCAAGCAGGCCCAGGTTATCATTATCGCCGATGAGATCGAACTGTATCCGCGGGAGTTGTACGAAAAGGGCCTGCGTGTCATCAGCGCCAACACGATGCGTAACCATCCGCTGACGGTGAGCCCGCAGATTAAAAGTCTCAACTACCTGAACAACATTCTGGCCAAGCTGGAAGCGTTGGATCGCGGCATGCTCGAAGCGATCATGTATAACCACATGGGCTATGTGGCCGAGGCCACGGGCGACAACGTGTTCCTGGTGCAGAACGGCCGTCTCTTGACGCCGCCGGTCGAAGCGGGTTCGCTGGACGGCATCACCCGGCAAGTGGTCATCCGCCTGGCGCGGGATAATGGCTATGAGGTAGTGGAGCAGAACCTGACACGTTTCAATCTTTATGATGCGGAGGAGATCTTCCTGACGGGCACCGCCGCGGAGGTTATCGGGATAGTGGAAATCGACGGGCGTCAGGTGGGCTCGGGCAAACCCGGGCCGGTGACCATGGAGCTCCTGGAGAAATTTGAAGCCTACGTGCGCAGCTGAGCGGCGCTGAAGGGGTGTCGTGAGCGGCACGGTTAAGGCCCGATAACATGGCGTCGTTCGGCGGTCAGGGGCAGCGGGCAGGCTCAGTGAAAGGTGAAATGATGCGAGATCCACGGATTGACAAGCTGGCCGATGTGCTGGTGCGCTATTCTGTCGCGGTGCAAAAAGGGGACCTGGTGAGCATTCAGGGCACGCCGGCGGGCGAACCGCTCATCGTGGCCGTCTACCGAGCGGTGCTGCGGGCGGGTGGGCACCCTCAGGTACGCATGGCGCCGGCTTCTTTGACCGAACTGCTGCTGAAAGAGGCCTCTGACGAGCAGTTGCGTTACATCTCGCCGCTGGCTCAGCACGAGGTGGAAACGATCGACAAACGCATCGGTATCTGGTCGGAGGTGAACACGCGGGCACTGACGAACACCGACGCGGCGAAGCAGGCGATGTTGTCGGCGGCACGACAGCCCATTATGTCGCGTTTCATGGACCGAGCGGCCAAGAAAGAACTGCGTTGGGTGGGTACGCTTTTTCCCACGCAGGCCAGCGCCCAGGACGCCGGCATGTCGCTCGGGGAATACGAAGATTTTGTCTACGGCGCGGGGCACCTGGACAAGCCCGATCCCGTGGCGGTCTGGCAAGAGATCGCGGCCAGGCAAGAGCAAGCCGTCGCGCTGCTCAACGGCAAGAAACGCATGCGGGTCCAGGCCGCCAATGGTACCGACCTGTGCTTTTCTGTCGAGGGTCGGCGCTGGATCAACTGTTGCGGCCAGTCCAATTTTCCCGACGGCGAAGTCTTCACCACGCCCGTCGAAGAGACCGTGGAAGGTGTGATCCGCTTTAGTTTTCCCGTGGTGCACCAGGGCCGCGAATGTGAAGGCGTCGCTCTGCGTTTCGAGGCCGGCCAGGTCGTCGAGGCCACTGCGGAACGGGGTGAAGACTTTCTCAGAGAAATGCTCGACCAGGACGCAGGCGCCCGACGTGTCGGCGAGTTCGCCATCGGCTGCAACTACGACGTCACCGCCTTTTCGCGCAATACGCTTTTCGATGAGAAGATCGGCGGCACGGTCCACCTGGCCGTGGGCGCCTCCTACCCGGAAACCGGCGGGCAAAACAAATCCGGCCTACACTGGGACATGGTCTGTGACCTTCGCCCGGGCGGCTCCATCAGAGCCGATGACGAAGTGATCTACCAGGACGGTCAGTTCACCAAGGTGACATTATGAACAGAATAGAAGCAATCCTCTTTGATTTCGGCGGCACCCTTGACGGCGACGGCGTCGACTGGTTCACCCGCTTCTTTGCAGGGATTCGCCAATACGATACCGACACGGCCAATCCACAACTCGTCGAGTACGCCAAGCAGGCCTCGGCCGACATTACCGCCTTGCCCGACGTGCATAGCTGGAGCATGCACACTACCGCAACGCGCCTGTGCCGACGCATCCATGAGTTAGCGCAAGACCACTCAGACACCGTACTTGCCTGGAACCCTGACGACATCGCCGATGAATTCATGACCCAGGCGAGCAGGTCGTTGCAGCGCAGTCGCGAGGTGCTTGCGAGCCTGCGTCAACATTTTCGTCTCGGTGTCGTGAGCAACAACTGGGGCAACGCCCAGGGCTGGTGCGACCAGTTCGCCCTTTCCGAGTATCTTGATTGTGTCATTGATTCGGCCGTGGTCGGCGCCGCCAAGCCGGCGCCAGAGATTTTTGAAGCCGCCCTTGCCATCCTTGAACTGCCCCCCGACGTGTGCGTCTATGTTGGTGATCGCTACGACAGCGACGTCCTCGGCGCCCGCAACGCCGGCCTCACCAGCGTCTGGGTCCGTCCCGCGCAAGGCACCGCCGGTAACGGCCCGGCCGACAGCTCGCTCATACCCGAAGTCGACTGCATCACCACCTTGGCCAAACTGCTCAACCTCGCCTGGGTTCCCGCTGCGGCGGCATTAGAGCCGAAGTAGCCGGGCACGCTCACGCTGCCGTCGCGCCTAGCCGTGCTCGTCAAAGCCCCCGCCACGCTCCGATGGCCCGTCGTCTTCCTTAGCGTCGTCGGCCACGCCGCCTTGAGCCGCCTGCCTCTCCGGGTTCTTGTACACCACCAACGTTCGTGCAGCGAGATCACCGAGTCGCTGACGTTTGACCGTAAACAAGACCACAAACAAGACAAAGAAAGAGGCGGGGTTCAGCTCGAAACGCAACAGGTTGCGCAACAGGGCCTGCCATGGCCTGAGACGCTTGCCCTCATAGTCCACCACTTGCAAGCGTGTAATCATCTTGCCCGGGGTGGCGGAAAGCAGCAGTTCACACGCCGTAAAGTACAACAGGAGCAACCCAAGGCTGACCGCCATGAACCGATACACGGAGGGATCCACATAGCCGATCCGTGCTTGCTCCCAGAGGGTGTGCTCCTTGGGTACATGCTCCATAACATCTGGAAACAACGCCCTGGCAAGCAGGCTGGCGGGAATAGTATCTAGAATGAAGGCCGCCAGGCGTCGCGGCAACGGTGCGATCTCCACGTGCTGGGGCAATTGGGCGGCGGGCAGGTAGGCTTCGTCGCGACGCCATACGAAGATCCCAAACGTCGCTATCAGCAGCACCGTACCCGCATAGGGACTGAAGAACCACATGAACAGACCGCTGGCGGGATCCGCCAAAGGCTCTATTCGATGCGTAATCGGCTGGATGAGGGTGCCCGCCAGCGAGGTGATGCCGAAGGCCGTTTCTTGCGGACCGAGAGCATGAAAGACGGCCAGGTTCTGCCCCAGCGGCGCAAAGGCCACCTGGTCCGCCCCGGCCAGAAAGATCTGATCGCCCTCCTGGTGCAGAGGCTCACTGAATCGCCACCCCTTCGCGCTGCGCCAGCCAACGCGAAACACACACAAGGTCTTGTCGTCGGAGGTCGGCTGGCCCTGCTGCGTCGGGGCGTGCATGGCTAGCACTACGCGTACTTGCCGATTGACGGTGAGGCAATACGCCCTGACCACGTCGTCTATATCCACCCCGGGGTGCGGCACGAATTGGCCGTCTGCAATTTCGTAATGCCCCAGCCGCCCTCTCCCAACGTCCTTCACACCGAAAAGGTGCACACCGCCGTCAAAGGCAGACATACAAGGGCGCTCCAAGTCCACATCGCCCAAAGACTGCTCGGTCAGACTGTACCAGGGCCCCGTCCCGTGGCGACCTATCACCAGCGACTCTCCCGCCTCCAGCTTGATGTGCTTGCCGACATCCGTCGTCGCTTCCACAGCGTCCTGCCCCAAGTCCACCGGAGTATTCGCGTCGTCATCTCCTTGATTGTCGCCTTGAGCCGACGCCGAGCCCCCACCCGGCCCAACCAACAGCTCCAGCTCCGCCGACTCCTGCGCCTCCACCAGCGCGTACACCTTGGCGCCCTGGCTTGTGCACGCCAAGACGCGCAACCCGGCCGGCACCCGTCGCTCCGTATAGACAGGCCCCCTCAGGTCGTAACTGTGCACGCCCCCCGTCGCCAGATAAACCAAGAGTCTCTCACGATGCAAGGCCAACGCGTCCGGCTCGCCGCTGTAAGCAGGCCCCGGCCAGAACCTATCAGCCGCCAACTCGCGCCAGTAGATGCGAAACCCCTGAGCTTGTCCCACCGGCTCCCGTGCCAGCAGAAACACGCCCGCCCCGTCGCCCGCCGCCCACACCTCAGCAGCATCGGGGCCCCCGTCGCCTTGCGGCGTTTCTGCCTGAGCGGCCCGGGCGGTTTGCTCTGCCCCTGGTGCGCACAAACACGCAAGCACTACCAACGTCACCAGCCACATTGTACACGGGCCCGCCTCGAGTCTACTTGTCATCATCATTCGCACTGCCGATCGATTTGCTCAAAGGTGTCAATACCTGGGACCCGCTCGGTCCGAACGAACAGACTGGCCCGCTTCTTCGTATCCTGCTTGAGCCGGTTCAGTTTCAGCCGTAAATAGGAATCCTGCCCCGGCCACGAAAGCAGAATCTCCGTCGGCACCCTCGCCGCCCCCAGCGCCTCATAACCACCAATTTCACTGTGCACGACCACCTGCCCGTCGCGGCCGTACGCGTTCACCTCCACCGGCAAATTCGTACGCCGATCAAATATATATTGCCGCTCCACATATACCCCCTCTGCCCCCCTGCCGAAGCGTTCCACCACGTACGTCTCTCTCTCGACCTTGAACGTCACCTCCGCCGCCGAGTCCTCCAGCGGCAACAACCCCGCGAAGTCCAACAGCGTGTAAGGATTGAAGGGCATCCTGGCGGCACAAGGCTTGCCAATATTACGAAAGTAGCCCCACTGGGCTTGTTTGGCCCGCCGCGAAAACCACCAATATTGCTCCTGATTGGCGGCGGCCACCCACGCCTTACTTTCCAAACCCGCCGAAGCCCGCATGTAGACCATCGGCTGCTCGTCGGGGCCCTCCGGCGCCCGGTAAACGACCGTGCCGCCCATCTCATTGAACGAACGCGTCTGCTCCTGCGTCACCAGTCGCAGCTGCCACC
>CAYNXW010000124.1:0-7914 GCA_964401265.1 uncultured Pirellulales bacterium
ACAGTTGGCCCGCCTGGCCGAGCAGCAGACCCACGAGGTCGAAGACACCGAACAGACCGACCCCAGCCGTGTCCACCGCCAGGATGAACGCGACACCCGGGACAAAGACAGCGCCGACGCTTACGAACGCCACGCCAGCCGCAATGAACCTGCCCAAGACCAAATAGTCACCCAGCAGCCCGACTCGCCAATCACGCCGCCTGCCCCCACTCCCGACGACCCCGACAGCCCCACCAGCCACATCGACCTCTCCGCCTGACGCGACTGTTAGATCTCCTCCCCTATTTCTTTCCGCCGCCCTGACCCTTGCCCTTCTGGATCTTCGCCCACGTGTCCTTGAGCGTCACCGTCCGGTTGAACACCAGCCTGTCCGCCGTTGCATCGCGATCCACGCAGAAGTAGCCCAGCCGCTCGAACTGATACCGCTGCTCTACCTTGGCCCCCGCCACGCTGGGCTCCACGTAGCACTCGTCGAGCACCTCCAGAGACTGTGGATTCAAGTTGTCGCGAAAATCCTTGCCCTCGTCCACGTCGCTCGGGTCCGCCGTATTAAACAGATGATCGTATAGCCGCACCTGACAGCGCAGCCCCTCCTGTGCCGATACCCAGTGCAGTGTCGCCTTGACCTTACGCCCGTCCGGCGAGTCTCCGCCCCGCGTCGCCGGATCATACGTGCAACGCAGCTCCACCACCTCCCCCGCCGCGTCCTTGACCACCTCGCGACACGTAATGAAATATGCGTACCGCAGTCGCACCTCTCGCCCCGGCGCCAGCCGAAAGAACTTCTTGGGCGGCTCCTCCATGAAATCGTCACGCTCGATATACAACTCACGCCCAAAAGGTACCTGCCGCGTCCCCGCCGAAGCGTCTTCCGGGTTGTTGATTGCCTCCAGCTGCTCCGTCTGCCCCTCCGGGTAATTCTCGATCACCACCTTCAAAGGCCGCAGCACCGCCATCACCCGAGGCGACGTCTTGTTCAGATCCTCCCGCACACAATGTTCCAGCAACTGGACGTCTACCGTACTGTTAAACTTGTTCACCCCGATACGCTGGCAGAAATTACGAATGGCCGCCGGCGAATAGCCCCGCCGACGCATCCCGCACAGCGTTGGCAGCCGTGGGTCGTCCCAGCCGCCTACGCGCTTCTCCTGCACCAACTGCAGCAACCGACGCTTGCTCATCACCGTATACGTCAGATTCAACCGCGCAAACTCAATCTGCTGCGGATGATAAATCCCCAGCGTCTCCAGACACCAGTCGTACAAAGGCCGGTGGTTCTCAAACTCCAGTGTGCAGATCGAATGCGTAATCTTCTCGATCGAATCCGACTGACCGTGCGTAAAATCGTACATCGGATATATGCACCACGTATCGCCCGTGCGATGATGGCTCTCGTGCAAAATCCGATACAACACCGGATCCCGCATGTTCACATTAGCATGGCCCATGTCAATCTTCGCCCGCAGCGTCCGCGAGCCGTCCGCAAACTCGCCCGCCCGCATCCGCTCGAACAAATCCAGATTCTCCTCCACACTCCGCTCGCGATACGGACTGTTCGTGCCCCGCTCCGTCAGCGTCCCCCGGTACTGCCGCATCTCCTCCGCCTTCAAATCGCACACGTACGCATGCCCCTCCTTGATCAACTGCACCGCCCACTCATACAACTGCCCGAAATAATCCGACGCGTAATACAGGTGCTCGCCCCAGTCAAACCCCAGCCAACGCACGTCCTGCTGAATCGACTCGACGTACTCAGCCTCCTCCTTCGTCGGGTTCGTATCGTCAAACCGCAGATGGCAGCGTCCGCCAAACTCCTCCGCAATTCCGAAATTCAGACAAATGCTCTTGGCATGCCCAATGTGCAGATACCCGTTCGGCTCCGGCGGAAAACGCGTCACCACCCGCCCCTCATACTTGCCGCTCTGGCAGTCCTGGGCCACTATCTGCCGCACAAAATCACCCCGCCCAGGCCCCGCACCCGCCGCCTCCCCGTTGTCCTGCGCTTTGTCTGGCACCCGCTTCTCGTCTCGTTTTGGCGTTTCCACTGCTCACCTGCCTAAACAGTAATGGTGTTATCGTTACCGCTCTCTACAACCCCCCTCAGAGCCTTCAAACCAATTATTCTACCCACTTCGCCCACCCCCGCACAGACAATTTTACGTCTCTTACCTGTCCTCGCCTTGACACGCCCCCGCCCGCGTCCTATCTTACCCCTTTTCACAATAACACCTTTGGGAGTGGACCCTCATGGTCGTCACCAGATTCGCACCGTCACCCACCGGCTACCTGCACATCGGCGGGGCCCGTACCGCCCTCTTCTGCTACCTCCTCGCCCGCCACGAAAAAGGCCGCATGATCCTCCGAATCGAGGACACCGACCTCAAACGCAACACACCCACCGCCGCCCAACAGGTCATCAACGACCTCGCCTGGCTCGGCATCGAGTGGGACCAAGGCCCCCAACTCCCCCAAGCCGACCAGGGCCCCGACCTCACCTCCAAAGGCGACAAAGGCCCCTACCTCCAATCCCAGCGACGCGACATCTACGACCGCTACCTCCAACAGCTCCTCGATGCAGGCCAGGCCTACTACTGCTTCGATACACCCGAAGAAATCGACGCCCTACGCCAGCAGGCCGTCGCCCGCAAACAAACCTTCCTCTACCCACGCCCCGCGACCTTCCCCAGCCGCGCCGACGCCGAACAGGCCCGCGCCCAGGGCCGACCTGTCGTCGTCCGCTTCGCCATGCCCGACACCGACATCGTCGTCCAGGACGTCGTCCGCGGCGAGGTCCGCTTCCCCCGCGGCGAGTTCGGCGACATCATCATCCAAAAATCCGACGGCTTCCCCACCTACCACTTCGCCTGCGTCGTCGACGATGAACTCATGGGCGTCACCCACATTATCCGAGGCCAGGAACACCTCATGAACACCCCTGCTCACCAGGCCCTCCAGGACGCCCTCGGCTTCGCCCGGCCTACCTACGCCCACATGTCCGTCACCGTCTCCGAGGGCGGCGGCAAACTCTCCAAACGCGAACGCGCCAAAACCCTCCTAAAAGCCATCAAAGCCGCACCCGATACCGACCTCGACGCCCTCGCCAGCATTGGCCAAATCACCCGCAGCGACCTCGACGCCTTCATCGCCGGCAAAAGCAGCCCCGACCAACCCGCCCTCACCGCCATGGCCGAACACCTCCACGTCCACCTGCCCGAAATCAACGTCGTCGACTTCTTCCACAGCGGCTACGTGCCCGAAGCACTCGTCAACTTCATCGCCCTGCTCGGCTGGTCCACCGGCGACGACCGCGAAATCATGACCATCGACCAGCTCGTCGAAGCCTTCGACATCACCCGCCTCAACAAGACAAACAGCCTCTTCGACCGCAAAAAACTCATCGCCTTCAACACCGAACACCTCCGCATGCTCCCCCTGCCCCGCCGACTCGAACACTTCAAGAAATTCCTCAACGCCACCGATTCCCCGCTCGCCGCCCTGCCCGACGACACCCTTACCCACCTGCTACGCATCTGCGAAGGCGCCCGCACCCTCGTAGAAATCGCCCAAAAGTCACTTTTTCTCGTCCAGGACGAATACGACTACGACCCCAAATCCGTCAAAAAGGTCCTCCGCAAACCCGCCGCCCTCGACCTGCTCGCCGCCGGCCGAGACGCCTTGGCCAACCTCGACGACTGGACCGTCCCCGCCATCGAAGCCGCCATCGAAGCCCTCTGCCAGACCCACGACGTCGGCATGGGCAAAATCGCCCAACCCATCCGCGTCGCCATCACCGGCGCCTCCATCAGCCCACCCATCGCCGACTCCCTCGCCCTGCTAGGCAAAGACCGCACCCTCGCCCGCCTCGACCGCACCCTCAACACCTTTACCCTCTAAGGTAGAGCGTTTGTCCATCTGCTCCCGGATTTTTCCGCTGGACGCCTCCATCCACTTGGTCTACCATAAAACCATGGTAAATGACAAGGTTGTGCAAACTGCCGTAAAGACTTTGTTGCAAGCTGTCTCCGGCTCCAAGGTCATCCTCTTCGGCTCCCACGCTCGCGGCGACGCCCGGCCCGACAGCGACGTCGACTTGCTCGTTGTCGAGTCCGATCTTCAGGACCGCTTCAAGGAGACGGTCCGCCTCAACAAGCTCCTCGGCGATATGCTCATTCCTGCCGATGTCCTCGTCGTCAGCAATGAAGCCTTCGAGCAATGGCGCGACGTTCCTAACACTGTTGTCTACCGTGCTGTGCGCGAGGGTAGGGTCTATGAATAACGCCCGTGATTTCGCCCAACGTTTGCTGGAAAAAGCCCGGGGGGATGCGCTGATTCTTATGCGATTGGTCGATGATGCAACTGTCCCAATCTGGGGGCTGGGTTTCCATGCTCAGCAGGCAGTCGAAAAAGCGATCAAAGCAGTTCTGACTTTTAATGTGGTTGAATACCCTCGCACGCATAATTTGGCCGTCTTGGTGGCCTTGCTGCGAGAGCATAATCTTTCCATTCCCCCCGAACCGAATGAGTTGGCTTGCTTGACACCTTTTGGTGCCGTCCTACGCTATGACGATACTGTCCCCGACAGTGATGTGGTGCTAGCGCCGGAGTGGGCCAGAGACACCGTGCAGCAGGTGATCGTTTGGGCCGAGGGTGTTCTTGCTGGTTGACGGGGGGTATTGGAGAAAAGTATGTCCTTATTGGTAACTGGTTCCATCGGAATTGACACCGTTCGCACCCCACACGGCGCCCGCCAGGACTGCCTCGGCGGCTCCTCCGTCTACTTCGCCATGGCCGCCAGCTTCTTCGCCCCCGTCCGCTTCCTCGGCGTCGTCGGCGACGACTGCCCCTTCGACCTCCAAGAGTTCTTCCGAGGCCGCGCCGTCGACCTCGCAGGCCTCGAAGTCCGTAGCGGCTCCAAAACCTTCCGATGGGCCGGCACCTACCACGACAACATGAACGACCGCACCACCGATCACGTCGAACTCAACGTCCTCGACGAAAAACCTCCACGCATACCCGAAGCCTTCAAAGACAGCCGCTACGTCTTCCTCGCCAATACCAACCCGTCCCTCCAACTCGAACTGCTCGACCAACTCGCCGAGCCCACCCTCGTCGTCGCCGACACCATGGACCTCTGGATCAACAACGCCGCCGAAGACCTCGACCGCCTCATCCGCCGTGTCAACGGCCTCGTCCTCAACGACAGCGAGGTCAAAATGCTCACAGGCCAAAACAACCTAGTCGCCGCCGCCCGCCAGGTCGTCGACATGGGACCCGACTTCGTCGTCGTCAAAAAAGGCGAACACGGCACCTTCGTCGCCTCCAAAGATGGCAGCTCCTTCATGCTCGGCGCCTTCCCCACCGAACAGGTCGTCGACCCCACCGGCGCCGGCGACACCTTTGCCGGCGGCATGATGGGCTACCTCGCCGCCGTCGACGCCGACTACACCCAGTCCCTACGCCAGGCTGTCGCCTACGGCACCGTCACCGCCTCACTCGTCATCGAAAACTTCTCCCTCGACCGATGGCGCGGCGCCGACCGCTCCGAAATCGACCAACGACTCGAACTACTCCGCACCATGACCACGTTCTAACGCCCTCGCTACCCAGACTATAAAGGTGCCATCATGTCCATGCGCTGCTTTATCGCCGTTGAACTCGACGGCCCCATCCGAGCTACCCTGGGCCGACTGCAGGATCGCCTCCGACGCGACCTGGGCCGCGACGGCGATGCCCTCAAATGGGTCCGACCCGAAAACATCCACCTCACCCTCAAGTTCCTCGGCGACGTCGACGACCCCCTCATCCCCCAAGTCTGCAACGCTACCGCCACCGTCGCCCAACAGGTCGCACCCTTCGAGTTCGACATCGCCAACGTCGGCTGCTACGGCTCCGCCGACGCCGCCCGCGTCCTCTGGCTCGGCATCACCTCAGGCCACGACCAGCTCACCGCTCTCGCCCAGACCCTCGACCAGGCCACCAACCAACTCGGCTTTCCCCTCGAAGCCCGACGCTTCGCCGCCCACCTCACTCTCGCCCGCATCCGCAACGTCAAAGCAGGCCGCGCCGTCCACCAACTCGTCGCTGACGAAAAACCCCGCAAGCTGGGCACACAAACCGTCGACCAGCTCACCGTCTTCCAGAGCGTCCTCTCCCGCACCGGACCTGCCTACACTCCCCTCCACCATGCACCCCTGGCATCAAAAGGACCAAAGCCATAACCCCCCGTATATCCGTTACTTATACCCCACCTCCTGAAACCCCCGGTGTAAACCGGGAGGCCTCCGCACTCCAGCCCCCCCTGTGAAATCGGGGATGCTCCCAACCTCCCTCTTCCGTAAGAGTCCACGCTCCAGCGTGCGCTTCTGCACTGTGCACGCCAAAGTGCCGACCCTTACCTGCTGCCATTTTCTGGCCCTGCAGCCTCAAAACCTGGGCCGAACTCCGATTTCGATCAGGCACCCCTGAATGGTCAAGTGCTAAACTGCCCTGAACCAATGTGACGCGATTGCCCCGGGCCCAAATATCTCTTGCATGTCCCCCGCCGACCACTACAATCTACCCTGGTCGGCACTCCCGCCGGCCGCCAACCTGAACTGTTTCTACAAGGAGTCCAAATATGGCCAAGGCCAGCAAAAGCACCAAGAAAAACTCCGACGTGCCCGTCTCCGGGCCTGCTCTCGATCGCGCACTCGCTCAGATCGAAAAACAGTTCGGAAAAGGCGCCATCATGCACCTCGACGAGAACGCCCTCTCGAAGGTCAAAGGCATCAGCACCGGCACCCTCTCGCTCGACCTGGCCCTCGGAGGCCGTGGCGTTCCCCGAGGCCGCGTTATCGAAATGTTCGGACCCGAATCCAGTGGGAAGACCACACTGGCACTGCACTGCGTGGCACAGGCCCAAAAGGCCGGTGGCGTCGCAGCCTTCATCGACGCCGAACACGCCCTCGACCCCTCCTGGGCCAAACGCCTCGGCGTCGACCTCGAATCCTTGCTCGTCTCCCAGCCTGACAGCGGCGAACAGGCCCTCAATATCTGCGAAATGCTCGTCAAATCAGACGCCGTCGACATCATCATCATCGACTCCGTCGCCGCCCTCATTCCCCAAGCAGAAATGGCCGGCGAAATCGGCGACACGCATGTGGGCCTACAGGCCCGCCTGATGAGCCAGGCCCTGCGCAAGCTCACCAGCGCCATCAGCCGCAGCAAAACCTGCGTGATCTTCATCAATCAGATTCGTGAAAAAATCGGCGTCATGTTCGGCAATCCCGAAACCACCCCCGGCGGCCGCGCCCTCAAGTTCTACAGCTCCGTCCGCATCGACGTCCGACGCGTCAACACCATCAAAGACGGCACCGGCGCCATCGGCACCCACGTCCGCGCCCGCATCGTCAAAAATAAAATCGCTCCACCCTTCCGCGACGCCGAATTCGACATCATGTTCAACTCCGGCATCAGCGCCGAAGGCGACCTGCTCGACCTTGCCGTCAAACACGATCTCGTCCAGAAGTCCGGCGCCTTCCTACGCTACGACGACGTTGTCATCGGCCAGGGCCGCGAAAAAGCCAAGGACTTCCTCCGAGAGAACCCCGACCTCGGCGAGGAACTCAAACAAAAAGTCCTCGCCATACATTACGGCAACCCCAGCGGTGACGGCGACGCCAAGGAAGACGCCCCCGCCAAAAACGACGAAAAAACACCCGCCAAGCGGACCACCAAAAAATCCGCAAAAAAATAGCACTACAACGCTATATAATACGTTGCTGCTCAACCACTAAAGCCCCAACGGGGCGACATAAAATAGCCCAGGGCATCGCCCTGGGTCGAAAAATCACAAAAACCTTTGAGCCCTGAAGGGGCGTGACAAGAAAGAGGGCTCTCATCGGAAAAGGTTGGCAACCACATCATTGTCTTGGC
>CAYNXW010000125.1:0-7913 GCA_964401265.1 uncultured Pirellulales bacterium
GGACCAGTATCTCCGATCAGACCCGTGGGTCCGGTATCTCCAATAGGGCCGGTATATCCAGTAGGGCCGGTATCTCCAGCCGGACCCATGGAGCCGGTATCGCCAGTCGGGCCCGTATCTCCAGTATCCCCAATCCCAAGGCCCCTAGGGTCGGTATTCCCAAATCCAGGGCCCGTAGGGCCGGTTGGTCCACTCAGAGTTTCCAATTTTGTGTCTCCCACGTAATACGAAGAAGCCTTTATGACCTCGAAGTCGCCGACACATGCCTTTATGTTTTTAGCACGAACCGTTTTAGCACGAACAGTTTTACAGTCATCATTCATATTGATTATGTGTTTGATATTGTGATTGTTTTGTTTTAATAATAAGAATTTTTTTTTTTTTATCTCATTGTTTGCGACCATATTTCCAACAGAATTATTTAGGCTATAAACAACCTCAAAATTGTATATTTAATGCTATGTAACCCCAGCTAAATCAGGCAAGAACTGAAAGTCATGTTTATAACTGATTATTTTTTTCTTTCCGAATATTTTTTTTTTTTTTTGATTCAGTTTATCATTATTTTTGTGCTTGGTTTATCATTATTTTTATGCTTTATTCTTTCATAATTCAAAGAAATGGAGCAAGCCAAGCGTATCTTCGAGCTTCAAATCAAACGACTAGTAGAGTCGTACATGCATTGTCATGGGTTGGTATCTCACCAGTTGGAATCATATGAACACTTTGTGCATTTTATGCTGCCTGAAATCATCATGGAGCACTCTCCAATCACGATACACTGCCCCAAGCAGAAAGTGATTCATCGTATATTTCTTTCCAATATGTGTATCAAGAAACCAACCATCCAGGAAGCCAATGGGTTTATTCGAGAACTGCGACCAAAAGAAGCACACCTCAGAAAACAGACGTATTGTTTTGATGTATTTCTTGATGTTGAGCACAAGGTGTACAAAACAAGCAATGGCATCAAATTCAAACTTATAGAGAACAAACTGTACCAAAATGTTCTGTTCTGTAAGATTCCATGTATGTTGAATTCATCGACGTGTCATACTTACAAGGACTTTGCTTACCCACAACGAAACTCTGGTACCTTTATCATCAATGGGTACGAGAAGGTGATCATCACACAGGAAAAGTTACGTTGTAATTTTCCATATGTATTTCCAATTAAGCGAGCAGCAAAATACACATATCGGTGCGAGGTTCGGTCTTTTCACTCCAGTAAGATCAGGTCAACTTCTACTTTGAATATTTACATCTCTGCCGAAAAGACAACGTCGGTTCCTGAGATCTCATTATTGGTTCCCTTTATCAAGCACTATATTCCACTACCAGTTATCTTTCGGTTGTTGGATGTTTGTGACATCAAGTCTATGATGTATTATATCGTTGGTACTGCGCCGAACTGTTCTCAAAAACTGCGATACAAGGCTCAATCCATTTTGTGTACCGATAGCTCTAACACTATCAACATGAGCGCTGATGAGCTGTACGATTGGATTGGACTCAAGGGCTCCACGGAAAAACAGCACAAAAAACGGATACAGTATATCAAGCATATTTTCATCAATGAGTTTTTACCTCACTGTGGAAACGACTATTCTACCGATGAAAAAACAGCAGAGACGAACGCTCAAAAAGCTTTCTATCTTGGTTATTGTGTCCGAAAGTTACTCATGGTGTCTTTAGATGAAATTCCGCCTGATGATATTGACCACTACACAAACAAGCGTTGCTGTGCCACGGGATTACATTTTGCCTTGTTGATGAGACAGCTAATCCGTAACTTTATCAAAATGTTGCACGTACAAGTGTTTAAGGCGGTTAACAACAACAAGTACATTAACATCGTCGATTTTTTTAATCAGCGCAAAATTTCGGCAGGGATCAAATATGCTTGCGCAACCGGAAATTGGGGCATTCAAAAGGGCATGACCAACCAATCGGGAATTTGTCAGGTGATCAGCAATATGAATTTGTCTTCCCGACTATCACATTTGCGCCTGGTCAACACGCCGATTAATCGTGATGGAAAACTCCCACGGCCTCGTCAATTGCACCGGAGTCACCTCGGGATTCTTTGTGCTGCAGAAACACCTGAAGGTAAGTCAGTTGGGTTACTTAACCAGCTGGCATTTCTTACACGAATTCGAATTGGCTGTCCGAGTCGTTTTATAATCGAACTTTTAGTGGAAGACATGGGTGTCATCCCTCTTGTGGCTACCGCTAAAGTACGGAATCTCACATTAGTGCTCGTGAATGGCATCATATGTGGTGGCGTAAGAGACCCGGTGAAGTTCGTGCAAACTTACAAGAAATACCGTCAGTGGTTTTCCGTACCCATTGATTCTAGTATTACGTACCGGGAGTCACACAAGGAGGTTTCTATTCTTACTGATGCAGAAGATTGCTATCGGCCATTGATTCGAGCAGATAAGCTACCACGCCTCTTGACCCTGTTCAAACTGTACGGCGAATACCTTCATATTCTCTGGACGCAGCTATTGATAGATGGAGTCGTGGAGTATATTAACAAGGAAGAAGAATCGACGTTGTATGTTTGCATGCAATTTGAGGACCTTACACCACAGCACACGCATTTGGAACTTCACCCCTCGTTTACAGTTTACGGGGTTTCGGCAGGGCTCATCGTCTTCTCTAACCATAACCAAGCACCCCGAAACATTTATCAATCAGCCATGGGGAAACAGGCAATTTCCGGCCAGCCTCTGGGGTTCCAAGACCAAATGGATACCAAGACCCATGTTTTGAATTATCCCCAGAAACCCTTGGTTACATCTTGGACATCAGGATTGATTGGTTTTGACGAGGATCCGGCGGGCCAATCTTGTGTTGTGGCGATTATGTGTTATACTGGCTTTAACCAGGAGGATTCTGTCATCATAAACCAAAGTGCCTTAGACCGAGGATTATTCAACTCCACCTTCTACCGAGCTGTCAAGGACACTGAGGTCACTCATGGGTCAGATGTGGAGCGTTTTGACTCTCAGCACATGAATGTTCTTGGAAAACGCAAAGCCGATTATACCAAACTTGACGAAACTGGTATTGTACCAATTGCCGCCGTTATTGAAAAAGATGATGTCATTATCGGAAAGACAATCGAGTACACAGTTGTCAACAAGTGTCATGATGAAAGCGAGTATGTGAGTAAACGTGTCAAGAGGGATCGAAGTGTGGTTTCAAAGAATGACGAGCGAGCCACCGTCGAAAGCGTAATCTTCTCGGATACCAAGGAAGGTCTCAGATTTGTATCTGTCAAGACAGCATCACCAAGAATACCAGAAATCGGGGACAAATTTTGCTTTACCGAAGACCACCAAGTGTTAACTCAGAATGGCTGGATACCCATCTCAAAGGTAACAATGGGAATGCGAGTGGCCACATTACAGCCTGAAAGTCATCAATTATGTTACCAAAAACCCTTGGAAATTATGACCTTTCCTATGGATAATGAACCAATGTACGAGGTTTGCACACAACAGTTTACTTTGAAGACAACTATGAACCATCGGATGTATGTGAAGAAACGGAACAGAAAACACTTCGAACTAGTCGAAGCCAAGGATGTGTTTGGAAAACGAGTTCGCTTCCTCCAGAACTGCAACGGGTTAGCAAGCTACAAGGACCCACCATGCCCCACACCAATCAAAGATTCAAACGAATTCCTCTACTTTTTAGGATTCTGGGTTGGTAATGGGTGGGTGGAAAAGAACCAGTATAATTACAGAGTGACGATCTGCCAGCCAAAAGCACATACCAAAGAACGCATCATTCGTTCCGCCATTGATCTTGGTTTAAGACCTTTTTGCTCCGATGATAAGATTCATATCTCTTACAAGCCATTAACAGATTTCTTACTCCCGCTCTCCGTTGGCGCACGGAATAAGTGTTTACCGGCCTTCTGTTATAATCTGTCTATCGGGCATTCCCAATCTTTGTTGGCTGGACTTCTCGATTCGGATGGATCTCGAAATGCTTCGGGTGCTTTGTGTTACTATACCTCTTCTGTCAAACTCAAGGACGATGTGCAACAGTTGGTTTTGCACGCTGGTTGGTCTGCAAATGTTTCAATTTGTAAGCCTATAGGCTACACAACCACGATTAAGGGTCGGGTGATTACAGCAAATTATGACCAGTGGCAAGTTCGCATCAATCGCAGAAAAAATCAACCTCCATTAAATCATGGTTATGTATCTAGCCAAAGCGGACAATGGGAGCGAGTAACACCGTTTACAGGAAATGTGCACTGTTTAACCGTTCCCAATCACGTTCTTTACGTGCGTCGACTTGGTAAGTCTGTTTGGTGTGGAAATTCGAGCCGGCATGGACAGAAGGGTATTGTAGGCATGACCTATCGCCATGAAGATATGCCTTTCACTGCCGATGGTATTGTACCAGACATTATCGTAAACTGTCACGCGATTCCTTCTCGGATGACAGTGGCGCAGTTACTTGAAACTCACTTGGGCAAAGTTAGCTGCATTGAGGGGAAAATAGCGGATGGTACAGCCTTTCGAAAGGTTACGGCAGAGTCTATCAACGAACGGACGTTGGATCACTTTGGGAAAGAAATCATGTACAATGGAAAGACCGGGCAAATGTTAAAAAAACGTGTATTCATTGGCGTTGCTTACTACCAGCGACTGCGTCATATGGTACAAGATAAGTTACACGCTCGTGCAAAAGGACCCAATCAAATTCTCACACGCCAGCCTGTTGAAGGGAGAAGTCGAAAAGGAGGGTTTCGGATGGGAGAGATGGAGCGAGATGCTCTTATTTGTCACGGCGCCGCAGCTGTCATTCAGGATCGGTTGTTACACCAATCCGATAAGTACCGAACAGTCATTTGCCAGACTTGTGGCTTCCTGGCAGAACCTAATGCCCCAGAAAAGATACAAATTGTCAATGTTTTACACAAAAACCCGTACTGTCGATACTGCAAATCTAATGATAACATTTACCCGGTGGAAATCCCATATGCTTTTAAGCTTTTAACACAAGAGCTTGGAGCAGTTCATCTCGGATTGAAATTTAAACTCTCTGTATAGTAAGAAAAAATGGAACAATTGCATCAGATGGCAACACAAGGGAAGATTCCCAGAAGAAATTACAACCAAAAAAATTGTAATAGAACCTGCTTAATTGATAAAATTATGGAAAATATCACAAATAAAACAGATTTTATTGCAGTGGTACAGGAACTAAAACACCCTTTTCTCTTTAGTAAAGAATCACTGGTAACTGACAAGGAGAGATCTTCCTTACGTAAGCAGTTAAAAAAGGAGAGAATCTCGCGGTTGTTAAGTATTCTCGAGGTTGCTCACCCAGCACTCTCAGACAAAGAACTCAACAAGAGTCTTGTAAGTCGGAATTTCCCACATGTATCGGAAGTCGTGGCAACAAAGGAGTATCTACCCAGACACTTAATGTCCATTTTGGATCAAGTTCAACGACAGCGGCTGAATGACCGAGCTCTTTTACACGCATTCTTCCATCTTTCGCCCCGACAAATGTACACACTAATGCATGAAAAACCTGATTTAGTGCATGTCTTGAATTGTAAATATAATCGCGGCTGTGTAAGCCTGTCAGACATCAAAGAAGTACTTGATTGAATTTTCGTTGTTTTTTTTAATCCCTGTTTTGTCAATCCTTGCACTTGTTCTTTTTTTTTTCTTGCGTTTGTGATAAAATCCCAACTTTGGTTACAGGTCGAACCCGATATTTTCCCACTTATCACCAGCTCTGAATCGTCGATCACTCCTTTTTTTTTTTAGAATAAACATGAATTCGAAAAGCAAAGAAATCAGTGTTACGAGTGTGAAGATTGTCTAGCCAAAGTGCACGCATACCTAAATACACTTGATTACTACCAATAGTACGAAGTCCCTAGGTGCAGTGGTAATTTTTGTATCTGCCGGTGTTCTGATTGCCAATGGCGAATTCTACCCTTGCTCTCTTTACCGACCGTTGTTATCCCAAGCAATGTATTGGCGTTACAAGTTCACTTCGAGGACTCAGGTTACTTTTTAAACTCCCATCATGAGTTCGTAATCACTCGTGCTCAGCTGTGAGATGTTGCCCATGTGTTGCTTCATGATGATTTCTTGACCTTTAGGATCTAGTAGAAAAAAAGCTTGGCGCAATATTTCTTGTTGATGTAATGCTAAAATAAAATTCAATGATTTCTTAACTTGTTGTACCACTATTTCCCAGAAGTGAGGAACAAATTTTACAACAACTTGCTCGCTATAAACTAACCCACGATGTTGAGTACATTGAATTAACACCGCTCGTTGTTTACCCAATAAAAACATATACGCGTGCAATTGAAGTAGCTCATATAATGGAACTCTTTTCATGATTTTTTTTCTCCGATGTTTGATTTCCATAATTATGTCGTCTTTCAGACCATCGATCCGGCCATCAATACACCACGTTATTCTGCCCTTAAGTTCTTCACCGGTCACAGTCTTTGAATACATTCGACTCACTCTTTCAATTTTGGTATCTTCGTGAATTTCATTAAATGCTTCAATAAATTTTGATTCACCTTGAATCCCGTAAGCGCAGTTACTTCGCTTTTGAATACCATAACACAGTTTTGATGACATATCAAGTAAGTCCAGAAACGGTGATAACCCATCCAGTACTAGTTCTTCCTTCTTCGCCCAAAGCTCCTGTAATAAACGGTAATAATTTTCATTATCAGTTATAACTTCGCTGATAAGTTTGCAGATTTCAGTCGCGTCATCAACCGGTATAAGTTTGTTTTCTGTTATTGCTCGCTGTACGGTTTCAGCGGCAGTCTGAATGTAACTGTTTTGGAAAGCTAACTTGAATGAAGCTAAATTTATGCGTTCAATGTCTTCCTGGGTACTGCACAAATTGATAGTACTGGCTAACTTTTTCCATATTTCGTAAATTCCCAACAAGTGTAAATGTTCATTTTCAGCTACCCAGAAGAAATTTTTGGGTGGTCGAAACGGAGCATAGCTATCTTTAAATGTTGATTTATCCCAAATTGTACATAATGTGTTACGTCGGCTATTATTTCCAAAAAGTCCTAAAATAGAACCCAATGACGAAGCCGAAATCCTAAAATCGGTATAGTCCATTTTTTTTTTACTATTGCTTTCTACATTTTCTTGTTTTTGTTTTTAGGGATAAAAACACACATAAGAATAGTCTAAATCCATAACAGTCTACATCCAGTTGTTTTGAGTAACCTCTGGGATTGCAGACTTTTTCTGTCTTAATGGAATATTTGTAGTTCATAGGTTTATGGGTATGACCACGAATCACATATAACATTGGTTTTATGTGCTAATAAAATACCTAAAACTGTCCTTACAAACGCTGGGTAGATGGTGAACCTTCATATGCTGGATCAATACTCAAATATGTAGGTTATTGATGTGTAATAACAACTCATGGTTCAGTTGAGACATCTAATGTTTTTTGTACTTGGTCGCGTGATCCTTTGTGCAAACCAAAGCGTGTCCTCATTGTTAGTCCCATTATCATGCTAATTATCATGTATATATCATTTGATTACCCTCCCCCCCCCCTTCTTTTTCTCCTTGTCCTTCTCCTTCTTATCCTTCTTCTCCTTCTTCTCTCCTCCTCCTTCTCCTTCTCCTTCCCCTCCTTCTCCTCCTCCTCCTCCTTTCCCTCCTTCTCCTCCTTCTCCTCCTCCTCCTCCTCCTCTTTCTCCTCCTTCTCCTTCTCCTCCTTCCCTTCTCCTCCTTCCCTTATTCTTCCCCCTTTTTGTCCTCCTTCTCCTTAGGAGTAGTAGTAGTAGTAGTAGTAGTAGTAGTAGTAGTAGGAGTAGTAGTAGTAGTAGTAGTAGTAGTAGTAGTAGTAGTAGTAGTAGTAGTAGT
>CAYNXW010000126.1:0-7898 GCA_964401265.1 uncultured Pirellulales bacterium
TAGGGTAAATATGGCTTATTGGACATCTGTTTCGCTGAAAACGCTGCTCGGCCTGGTCTTGCTCGGGGCCTCCCTGGCTTTGCCCACGCAAGCCCAGGCGCAATCGGCCCGTCCCCTGGACCTGTCACAACTCCTGCCGGACCTGCCCGCCTCATTGGTTCAGGCCCGGGCGACCTTGCTCGACGGGCACGCCAAAAAGGCCGAAAAACTGGCCGCCAAGTGGATTGAAGACCACGACGAGGCTGCTCCTCACCGCGACAGCGCCCTCTTGCTCAAGGCCCGGGCTCGTCTGCAACGCCGCCGCCTCTACAAGGCCTTCGAAACCTACGACCAGCTCCTCGACGAGCACCCCGCCAGCAAGCTCTTCGAAACCGCCCTGCGCGAGCAGATGGACATCGCCCGACGCTTCCTGCTGGGCGAAAGACGTAAGGTGTGGGGCTTCATCCCCACCAGTGCCCGCACCGAGGCCATTGAAATCCTCGACCGCGTCGTCGAACGATGGCCCGGGTCCGCCCTCGCTGCCGAAGCGCTCATGATGCAAGCCGATTTCTACTACCAGAGAGGCCGATTCCTCGAAGCACAGTCCTCCTATCAACTTCTCGTCGACCATTACAGCAAGACCACCCTCTACGAACGCGCCCTGCTGCGAAACGCCGAGGCTACCCACGCTCAATACCGCGGACCGGCCTATGACAGCAGTTGCCTTACCGACGCGCGGGTGCGGTACGTACAATATCGCGCACGCTTTGCCGAAAAGGCCGCCCAACTCGGCATCACCCAAAGACTCCAACGCATCGACTGGGAGCTCGCCGAGAAGCACTACAATATTGCCGATTTCTACCGCCGCACCCACCAGCCTCAGGCCGCACGCATCTACGCCCAGCATGTGCAGCAACGCTGGCCCGATACCGTCTGGGCAGAAAGGGCCGCCCAGTTACTGGTTGACTCCGACTGAACCACTTTTGCGTAAGCTTTTATAGGACGCCTATGAACTACCGGTCGATTCGCGACTATAATGTTGTGTACCTGAGTGGGGCCGCCTTCGCCTGTGCAACCGCCATGATGGCACTGACAGGCTGCGAAAACGTCGACCCTGCTGCCGGCTATACCAGCAAGCAACTTTATCGGACCGACGTCAGGACCGTCTGCGTCGAGATGTTTCAAGCTGAGACCTTCCGGCGAGGCATCGAATATGACCTCACCCGTGCCCTGGCGCAACAACTCGAGCTGCACAGCCCCTACAAAGTGGTTGCCGACCGACGAAAGGCCGACACCGTCCTCTACGGTACGATCGGACGCGTCAACGAAACCGTCCTGGCCCAACAACGCGAGCTGGACAGGCCGATGATTAACGAGTTGACCGTCTTCGCCAAGGTGACCTGGGAGGACTTACGCACGGGCGAACGCTTCCTCGACGATATGCCCGTCCGCGCCAGCGGCAGTTGTGTCAAAACACTCGGAGCCGGCGTCGACAGCGCCGCAAAAGAAGCTGCCGAACACATGGCCCTAGAAATCGTCCAGGCCATGGAAAGACCCTGGTGATCTTGAAAAAGGACGCTCAGCCGTCGTCACCACTGCCTGACGAACCAACAGCCTCCAAAAACAGTAGTAAGAGTTCACGCTTTAGCGTGCAGAAAACGGACGAGTCCATGCTTTGGCGCGCTAAAAAAGCGTAAGATATTACCAAGGAGACCGAAAAAAAGCTCATGGCAAACGGCTTCAACAAGAAAAAAAACAACCCTGATCGCCCCAATGGCAACGGCCGAGGACCAGGACAGGGCCCCTATCGAGCACCAAAGAATGCCTACAGCTGGATCATCTTCCTCATGATGGCCGTCCTGCTGGTGCTGATGCTCACCAATTACGGCCAGCGCGCCGACCTCATCGAGATGTCGGAATTCGAGCAACGCGTCAAGAACGGCGAAGTCGCCACCCTCAAGGTCTACGAAACATCGCTCGAAGGCAAAATGCGACCCGACGCCCTGGAAGGCACCGACGCCCGCGAGCAGTTCAAGGTGGATATCGATTCCGGCGTCGGCGAACAGGCATGGTTTCGCAAACTCCTTAATGACAACGACGTCAAGTGGGGCTACGCGCAGCCCAATCCCATCTTTGAAATCCTCCGATGGGTCCTCCCCTGGATTCTCATCCTCGCGGTGATGTACTTCTTCATCTTCCGCCAGTTCCGCGGCGCCGGCGGTGCCGGCATGCTCGGCAGCTTCGGCCGGAGCCGACACCAGGTCAGAAGCAGGGAACAATCCAAGGTCACCTTCGAAGACGTCGCCGGCATTGATGAGGCTAAGGACGAAGTCCAGGAAATCATCCACTTCCTACGCAACCCCAAGAAGTTCCAGCGCCTCGGCGGGCGCATCCCCCGCGGCGTCCTACTCATCGGTGAGCCCGGCTGCGGCAAGACCCTGCTCGCCAAGGCCATCGCCGGCGAGGCCGACGTGCCCTTCTTCAGCATCTCCGGCAGCGACTTTGTCGAAATGTTCGTCGGTGTTGGCGCCTCCCGCGTCCGCGACCTCTTCAAACAAGCCAAGGACAATTCGCCCTGCATCATCTTCCTCGACGAAATCGACGCCGTGGGCCGGCGACGCGGCGCCAGCATCGCCGGCGGTGGCCATGACGAACGCGAGCAGACCCTCAACGCCATCCTCGTCGAAATGGACGGCTTCGGCACCAACGACCAGGTCATTGTCATCTCCGCCACCAACCGCCCCGACGTGCTCGACCACGCCCTGACCCGCCCCGGACGTTTCGACCGCCAAATCTACGTGCCGCTGCCGGACATCAAAGGCCGTGCGGAAATACTCAAGGTGCACGCGAAAAAGGTCAAGATGGGTCCTGAAATGGACCTGCATCGCCTGGCCCGCGGCACGCCCATGTTCAGCGGCGCCGACCTTCAGGCCATCATCAACGAAGCTGCTCTGGCCGCCACGATGGCCAATAAGGACTACGTCGAAATGGCCGATCTTGAAGAGGCCCGTGACAAGGTCCGCTGGGGCCGGGCCCGACGCAGTCACGTCGTCGACGAAAAAGAAAAAGTCGCCACGGCCTACCACGAGGCGGGTCACGCCGTGGTGCAGTCGCTGCTGGAAGAGGCCGACCCGGTCCACAAGGTCAGCATCATTCCCCGAAGCCACATGGGTGGCGCTACCTTTAGCCTGCCAGAAAAGGACCGCACCCTCTACACCCGCAAATACTGCCTTGCCTTGCTGCGCGTCTGCTTTGGCGGCCGGATGGCTGAGGACGTCTTCTGCGGCGATATCTCCAGCGGCGCCCAGGCCGACATCCAGCAGGCCACCGAAATCGCTCGACGAATGGTCATGGACTGGGGAATGAGCGACAAGCTCGGCTTTGTCCGCTACGGCAGCGAAACCGGCGAAACCTACCTCGGCGACTTCGTCGGTGGACGCGAATACTCCGACCGCACCGCCGAAACCATCGACGACGAAATCAAACTGCTCATGGACCAGGCTTATGCCGACGTCAAAGGCATGCTCGAGCAGCATCGAGACCAGCTCGAAGGCGTCAAGAACGCCCTGCTCAAATATGAGACTCTCGACGGCGATGAGGTCAAACAGATCCTCGCCGGAAAGACCCTCGATCGCCCCACCGTCGCCGACCTGCTCGCCGCCGAGCAGCAGCGTGAAGCGGCCCAAAAGCCCGATAAGAACCCCCAATCAGAACCAGCACCCGATGACGGCCTGGCCGGGCCCATGCCCCAGCCCGACATCGGATAACCGTCCCACAAGCCGACTGACACAGCGTGGGGGTGCGCGGTACCCCATGGGACCGCCGCACGTGGCGGCGCCCCACCGGTCATTATGGTGGATCGCCGCCTCTCAAACGCCGATGTAACCTCCAGTGGCAGCCCTTGCGCGTGCCTGGGCCATAACGCCACCTCCCGATAAGGACCGCCGAAGGAGGTCCCACCTGTGCCGATACTCGTGGGCGTCAACGAACTTGAGCCGGGGATGATCCTGGCCGCCAGCGTCGTCAACAATTACACCGTGCTTTTGCCCCATGGCCGAAAGCTCAACGAATACGACATCCGCGCCCTGACCCGAAAATTACCGGACGTTATGGTCCGCGTCATCGATCCCGTCCTCGATAACGTGGTCGAATTCGACGACGATTCCGCCGACCGCCACGTGGCACACGAAGTCCGACGCAACATCTCTCAGGTCGCACGCAAGGTCAGCGCCTCCATCCGTGGCGGTGTCGCCCTCAACGCCGACAACATCTCCGGCATCAATGACGTCATACAGGAAATGCTCACCTACCTGAGCGAAAACCCCGTCACTACCGCCGTCATGGAACAGAGTAACGGCTGGGGCGACTACCTCCAGGAGCACGCCGCCAACGTCTTCTACCTGAGCCTCGTCATCGGCAACACCCTGCGCAACTACATCAAACAGGAACGCGAACGCCTTAGCCACGCCACTGTCGTCCACAACGCCATGAACCTTACCCCCCTCGCCACCGCCGCCCTCTTCCACGACATCGGCATGGTCCCGCTCGAAGATCTCTACACGAACCCTGCACCGCTGAGCAGTGAGCAGCGACGCCAGGTTCGCCAGCATCCTGCCGTCGGCGCCGCCATGTTAGGCCAGCAGATCGACCCCATGGCCCGCCAGATTGTCCAGTGCCATCACGAAAATCACGACGGCTCCGGATATCCGAACGCCCTGGCTGGCGATCAGGTCAACGTCTTTGCCCGAATCCTACGCGTCGCGGATTCCTATGCTGCCGGCGTCTCGACCCGTATCTTCGCAAACGCCAAAAGCCCCATCCGCACCCTCCACGAAATGGTCATCGGCCGCTACCGCCCCTTCTACGACCCCATTGTCCTCAAAGTATTCGCCAGCATCGTCCAGCCACTGCCCATCGGTGCCAAGCTGCAGCTCGCCGACGGACGATGGGCCGTGGTCGTCCGACACGACCGCACCAATCCATTCAGTCCCGAAATCATGATCGCCTATGACAAACTTGGCGACCCTATCGCTCCGGACGAACTGGAAAAACCCTTCCACCTCGGCCAGCGACCTGACATCGAGCCTGTCGCCTTTGGCAGCGAAGACCTCACCTTCCTCACCCAAACCAGCGAACCTGCTGCCCTGCCCCAGGACGCCGCTGCCCCCACCCCTCCCGTATCCTCCGACTGTGACGAGCTCTTTTGCTACCTCCATCCGTGACAGCTCACGATTGACAATGGCCCTGTCGAGCTGCTATGCTCGGGCGTGGACACCCAGCCGCTAGCGTTAATATTGCCCCCGATAGTGCGTCTCGAAAATCGAAGAAAGGCTCGCCCCATGAAGGCAATGGCTCTGACCGGCATTCGAAAGATGGCCCTCATCGACATTCCCGAACCCACCATCACTAATCCCACCGATGTCCTGCTCCAAATCCTTCAGGTGGGCGTCTGTGGCAGCGACGTGCACTACTACACCACCGGCCGCATCGGCTCCATGGTCGTCGAGTTCCCCTTTGTCCTCGGCCATGAGTGCGCCGCCCGGGTAATCGAAGTCGGCTCCGCCGTCGAACGCGTCAAGGTCGACGATGAAGTCGCCGTCGATCCCGCCATGCCCTGTCACCAGTGTGACCAGTGCCGCGCCGGCCGCGAAAACACCTGCCGCAACTTGCGATTTCTCGGCTGTCCAGGCCAGGCCGCCGGCTGTCTCGCTGAACGCATCGTCATGCCCGAAAAATGCCTCTTTCCCGTCACCGACCGCTTGAGCGTCGATGAGGCCGTCATCAGCGAACCCCTGGCCATCGGCGTCTATGCCGTCCAGCAGTCGGCCTTGGCGGCGGGCCACGATGCCGCCGTCCTCGGTGCCGGCCCGGTTGGGCTCAGCGTGCTCATGGCTGCTCGGTCCGTCCGTTCCGGCCAGCTCTACGCAACAGACAAAATTGACCCCAGACTCAACGCCGCTCGCGCCGCCGGGGCAAGCTGGACCGGCAATCCCCTGCGAGAGGATATCGTGGCGGCGATTCTCGAGGCCCAGCCCGCCGGCATGGATGTGGTCTACGAATGTGCCGGCCAGCAGGACACCCTCGATCAGGCCGTCGACCTGCTCAAACCCGGCGGCAAGCTCATGCTCATCGGCATCCCCGAAATAGAGCGCGTCTCCTTTGTCATCGACAAGATGCGCCGCAAAGAGCTCTCTGTTGTCAATGTACGCCGCCAGAACCAGTGCGTTGATGCCACGCTCGAATTGCTCCGACGCCCGGATATTGACGCGACCTTTATGGTTACCCACCGTTTTGAGCTGGCGCAGGCGGTTGAGGCGTTTGACCTGGTCGCTAGCTACGCCGATGGCGTCGTCAAGGCCATGATCCAGTTTTGACGGAAAAGACCGACTGGGGCTGTAGGGGCTGTACAAACGGGGGCGCAGCGTAGCGCACCCATGTGCCGCACTTGAGACTTGAATCCGTCCTCGTAAGAAACAGTGCAATCTTGCACAAGGCCGGCCACAATGCAGAACATGCCGTCACCAAGAAGCAATTGTCTGTCAGGCCAGGACTTGAAAGCATTCGCGCAAGCCAACGCGCCTACCGACAAACTCACAGATTGGCGCCGCCATCTGCGCTTATGTGACCGTTGTGCGTTCAGGTTGGCGCAAGTCAGAGCCGAGATGGACTCACACGCAGCTGAAGACGGCAGTGCCAACCACCTCTCGCACCAGAACAGCGATCACTTGGCATTATCAGGCCTGGAACCCAACATACAGCTCGGTGACTTTCGCATCGAAAAACGCCTGGGCAGCGGGGGCATGGGCGTGGTCTACCAGGCCCATCAGATATCTCTCAATCGACAAGTCGCCCTGAAGGTGCTTCATCTCGACACCCGAACAGAACAATCTGCCATCAAACGGTTCCATCGTGAGGCACGCGCCGCAGCCAGACTGCACCACCCCAACATCGTCGCAATCCATTCCGTCGACGAAAAGGAGGGGATTTGTTACTACGTCATGGACAAGATCAAAGGCCGTAATTTGGAGGTGATCTGTACAGAGCGGCGCGGGCAGACGTTTGTGGGAGAGGACGCCCAAGGCGGTGGTGTGGTTGAAACTGGGCCACAGACAGGGGCAGACACAGAAGTCGTTGCCGAGCAACGCGACTCTAAGCTCGCCGATATTCTGACGACAGGCCAGATTGACAAGACATATTTTCATACGGTCGCCCAACTGATTGCGGATATCGCCGATGCACTCGATTACGCCCATAACCAAGGGGTAATTCACCGGGATGTCAAGCCCGCCAACATCATCCTCGACCAAGACGGCCATCCCATCCTCATGGACTTCGGCATCGCCCGGCTGATCCAGGACCGCAGCGTAAGCGTCACCAATTCTTTTGTGGGCACGCCGCAATACATGAGTCCGGAACAAATCACCGGCAACAACGATCAATTGGACCACCGAACCGACATCTACTCTCTCGGAGCAACGCTTTACGAGCTCCTCACACGCCGTTCGGTACTGAAGCCGGCAGATAGCCGTGAACGCATTTTGTATCAGATGCTCCACGAAGACCCACCTCGCCCGCGGCGGGTCGATACCCATATTCCCGTGGATCTGGAAAGCATCTGCTGCAAAGCCATAGAAAAAGACATTACACGGCGTTATCAAACGGCCGGAGAGTTCGCTGACGACCTTCGCCGATATCTGAAGGACCAACCTGTCAAGGCCAAGCCCAGGGGCCCCCTCGATGTCGCCCGTAAATTCGTGCGTCGTCATCGTGTGGCGGCATCGTTAACCTTTGCAATGATCGTCATCGCGCTAATAGCGGCCTTGATAACGCACCAATACATTCAAACACGCTGGGTACATCGGATGGCTGTTCCCACTGTATCGCAACACATAAAGCAGGATGAGTACTTCAAGGCATTT
>CAYNXW010000127.1:0-7842 GCA_964401265.1 uncultured Pirellulales bacterium
TTGTCCAGTACCAGCACGTTGCCCGGGTGCGGGTCCGCCTGAAAAAAACCGTCCTCAAATATCTGCTTCAGTACAATCTTCGCCCCCCGACTCGCAAGCTCCTGCCGCACCTGTTGATCGACCTGGTCACCAAAAAACTCTGCCAGAGGCCGCCCCTCCACAAACTCCATGATCAGCACCGAACGACTGGTGTGCTCCCAATAAATCTTTGGCACATAAATTGTCTTGTTGTTGGCGAAATTCGCCCGGATAATGTCCGCGTTCCTGCCCCCATGCTTGAGGTCCAATTCGTGCTGCACCGACCGACGCAACTGCCCCACGATCCGCCGCACGTTCCAGTGCCGCGCCTCCTCGACGTGCGCCTCCATCAAATTCGCCAAAAAATCCAGAACCGCCAGATCCTCGGTAAAACGCGCCTCCGTACCCGGACGCACCATCTTTACCGCCACCTTCTCTCCGCTGTGCAGACGCGCCTCGTATACCTGTGCTATCGACGCGCTGGCGACAGGCTTTGTGTTAAACTCGCGAAAAAACGCCTGATAGTGCTCACCCAGATGACGACGACATTCCGGCTCCATCTGGTCCCAGCCAACCGGCGTGACGTGGTCCTGAAGCATCGCCAGTTCAGTCGTGATGTCGCTGGGAAGCAGGTCCGGCCGCGTCGAAAGAATCTGCCCCAGCTTGATAAACGTCGGCCCCAATTCCTCAAGCATCGCCCGTAGCCTCGCTGAACGCGTACGCTCCCCCGTAGGCTCGACCGCAGGCTCCTTCTTCAGCTTCAATATCGGAGGCAAATTCAACTGCCGGATCAAGTCACCAAAAAAACCGTAACGCCGCACCGTTAATACAATGTGCTGCGCCCGGCGAAACACCCGGTAATTACGCAAAGACTTAATCACTGCCGTCCAGACTCAAAATGAAAGACAAGGTCCATCTGGGCAAGACCAACGCCGTCCGTTGGCCTGTGCCCTGTCCACCTGCTCGACGCGGATTCACCCGCCTGGCAAACGCCCCGTGCCGCTACGCCCTATGCCCTCGTGACAAACCCGCCTGTGCCGCACCGCTAGAGCGAATCGTCTGACGCCGGACCCGCCGTCGACGCCAATTGTGCCTCCAGCGTCTCGATACGCCGTTGCAGCTCTGCCACGTCCTGTTGGCTCACCCAGCCGCACTTGTTCGCAATCTTGTTGACCTCGTCACGCACGCTCTGCTGCAAGTGCTCCTTCTGCGCGCGTGCACGATCGATCAACTCCTGTGCCAGACGCTTGCCTTCCTCACCGCTCACCTCGCCGCGCTGCTCCAGCTCTTCGACAATGTCTTTGGCCTTCTGCTCGCTCAACGCCGCAAACCCGATGCCTGTGTAGAGAATTTTGTGGATCAGATCCATCATGCCCCATGCTCCTTTCCCACATACGTGACTTGGCCTGTGCGGGTACCCGGTACGTGCCTATCTATATTATAGTATACCAACCCACCCTACTTGCTGCCAGAGTGTTTTTCCGCCCCACTACCCTGCTACACGCACGCGCCGCCACCGCAACGCCCTTATCAGCCCGCCAGAGCAATTTACTTGCCAAGCCCCCCCCCACTCCCTAAACTGGCCACCAATATACATATACAGGAGGCTCTTATGAATCCCGTCCTTGCCAGTCCGCTCCTCGGTACCGTCTTGCACGCCTTTGGCGCCACCTCCGCCGCCCTCTGCTACACCCCACAGCAGGGCCTGCGAGGCTGGTCATGGCAGACCTACTGGCTCAGCCAGGCCGCCATCTGCTGGCTCATTGCCCCCATCGTCGGCGCCTGCCTCACCGTCCCACACCTCCTCGACGTCCTCCAGGCCGCCCCCCGAAACGCCATGCTCATCACCTTCGTCTTGGGCGTCGTCTACGGCATCGGCGGCACCGCCTTCGGCATGGCCATCAGATACATCGGCTATTCCCTCACCTACGCCATCGCCATCGGCATCTCCTGCTTTGTCGGCACCTTCACCGGACCCCTTCTCAGTCGTTCCCTCGCCACCATCGTCGACAAACAGGGATCCTCATGGGTCCTCGCCGGCGTCTTTATCGGCGTCATCGGCACTATCATGTGCGGCCTGGCCGGTCGGCTAAAAGAAATCGAAATCCAACGCGATCAAAACAACACCTCCTCCTTTGCTTTGGGCAAGGGCCTGTTCTTGTGCTTCATTGCCGGCCTGCTCTCTGCCGTCTACGGCATTGCCGTCAACGACACCGGAAAACCCATCGCCGAGGTAGCTGCCCACTTCGGCGCCGGCCACTGGCAAACAAACGTCGTCTACATCTTCTCCAACTCCGGAGCCTTTCTCACCACCGCCGTCTACACCCTCTTCCTCAGCAAAAAAGAGAAAACCTTCGCCGAATTCAAAACGCTCAACAAATGGCCACGCCCCATCCTGATCGTCAATTACCTGCTCGCCATCCTCACCGGCTGCCTCTGGTATGGCCAGTTCCTCTTCTATGGCTTGGCACACGTCCGCATGGGACGTTTCAAATTCTCTAGCTGGGCTATCCATATGACCATGCTCATTCTTTTCAGCAGCCTCGCCGGCGTCGTCCTGCGCGAGTGGCACGGACGAAAAACACGCACCAAACTCGCTCTCCTCGCTGCCCTGAGCCTGCTTATCGCCGCAGTCCTCGTTATGACCTACGGCAACTGGCGCGGCGAACAACCCGTCCCCTCCTGAGGCACACATCCCGATCCCCCACCTCCTACTGTGTCGCGGGCATCTTGCCCGCGTATAATAAACATCGTCGCACAGCGACACCTCTGTCATTCCCGCGAAGGCGGGACCCGAAGCGCAGCGAAGAGGCACGCAGTGAATCCAGGAGATACGCCAACCTCTTTCCAATACCATGGCCCCCCGCCACGCCAAGTCCCGTTTGTCATTGCGAGCAGGGCGTCTTAGCCCGACGTGGCAATCTCAACCGCCCGACCACCCTGCGCCTGCTCATTCCAGCCCCCGATGCAAAATCGCCGGATTCCTCCAGCCACCTGCCCCCGTAAGAGTTCACGCTTTAGCGTGAAAAAACCGCGGGTGGCAGCGTCTGTTCGCGCGGCAACGCCGTGCATAACAGGCGATGGCGATTGTCGTCGCACGGACATCTTGCCCATGATCTCAATGTGCCGATGGCGCCCCGCCCGCTCACGAGAAACATAGCCGCGCAGCGACACATCCTACTGTGTCGCGGGCATCTTGCCCGCGTATAATGAACATCGTTGCACAGCGACACCTCTATCATTCCCGCGAAGGCGGGACCCGAAGCGCAGCGAAGAGCCTCGCAGTGAATCCAGGAGACACGCCAACCTCTTTCCAACACCATGGCCCCCCGCCACGCCAAGTCCCGTTTGTCATTGCGAGCAGGGCGTCTTAGCCCGACGTGCCAATCTCAACCTTCCGCACACCCGGTGCCCTTCCCGTCTCAGCCGCCGCGGCAAGATCCACCTGGCACCGCACTTATCGGACTACAAAACCCCCAATGCTCTCCCCTCATATTGCCTCCTGCGCACCGGTCGCAACGATCATGCCGTTTCTGCCGAACACGTAAACTGCATCCGCCTGGATAAACAGGGTAAAGACCCAAACACGTTTGACTACCTCACAAATTATATCTTAGCCTTGATTCTGTAGAGGCAAAATAACAGTAGGAGGCCGGGCAGAAGGTTTGCCGTGATGGATTACGGCTGTACCGCTCGGCTGTCCCAGGAGCAAGTGAGGCAGCACAAACATGTTGAGATTTCTACGTCAAAAAGTGTTTCCCATCGGGCTGGACTTGGGCAGCGCCAGCTTGAAAATGGTGCAATTGGCACGGACAGGCGACGGCCTGGCCCTCGTGGCCGCTGCCCAGCAGGACGTCCCCCACGCACTCAGGCACAACCCCGCCGCCATGCAGGAGTGGACCATCGAAACCATCCGCAATCTCTTGACTACCAAACCCTTCAAGGGACGCAAAGTCATCAGTTGCCTCCCCAGCCGAGACCTGCTCGTCCAACACCTGCGCGTCGCCAAAATGGAACCCCACCACCTCGAAAAAGCTCTACGCTTTGAAGCCGTCGCCAAAGTACCCTTCAATGTCAACCAGGGCCGCCTCTGCCACCTCGTCGCCGGAGAAGTCTACGACGGCAACGAAAGCAAACTCGAAGTCATCCTCATGGCCGCCTCCGCCAGCGTCGTGGCACGCCATCTAAACATCGTCGAACGCACCAAAGTCGAAATCGCCTCCGTCAACGTCGAGCCCTGCGCCTTGGTCAACTGCTTCGCCCACCTCTTTGCCGACGCCGACCCCACCGAGGGAGCCACCATGTTCGTCGACCTCGGTCACGCCTGCACCAAGGTCATCATCACCCACGGACGTGACATCGCCTTCTGTCGAACCATCGGCATTGCCGGAAAGCAAATGCTCCACGCTATCTGTGACCAACAGTCCCTGGAGCAGGCCGACGCCGTCCCCCTCCTCTGCAGTTGGAACAGCCAGCTCACCAAAACGAACGCTACCATGACCTCCGCCAGCCAACACGACACCCAGGATACGAACGGAATCGCCCTCGCCACCGCCACCGAACATCCCGACCAACCCGCCGCTCATTTCGACGAAGACACCCGCAAAGACCAGGCCGCCCAATCTGCCCGCGTCGAAGAAGCTCTGGTGCCCACCTTGGACCAACTCTATCGCGAGCTACGCAGTTGCATCCGCTATCACGACGTTGTCTTCGGCGGCCAACGAGTCGCCAAAGTCATCTTTCTCGGTGGCCTGGCTAAAAACAAATCGTTGTGCCAACACCTCGCTCGCGGCCTCCGACTGCCCGCCCAGGTCGCCGACCCGTTGGCACGGATCAAAACCGAAACCCTCATCGGCGACCATAGCGACTTGGTCGAGGCCGATCGCTACAGCGAGTGGGCAATAGCCTTGGGACTCAGTCTCAATGGTGCAGACGCTATATAAGGTACATACACATGAAAAAAGTTAACTTCCTCCCCGAAGACTATCTGGATCGTAAGGCACAGCAACGCACTAACTGGGTGTGCCTCTTCCTCTTTGTGGTCGTCATTGGTGCCGTCGCCGGTGGCTTTGTCGTCACCGAGAGACGCCAGACGGCCATGGACAACCGTGTCCGTGCCGTCAACCTAGAAATGAGACAAGCAAGCGAGTCCCTCAAACAACTCGAACTCCTCGAAAGCAAACGCCAGGAAATGATGTGCAAAGCCTCCGTCAGCGCCTCGCTCATGGAGCCCGTCCCTCGCTCACTCATCCTCGCTACCATCACCAACAGCCTGCCCGCCGCCGTCTCACTGGAACAAATCGATCTGGTCAGCAAAAAGGTCCAGCCGCCTAAAGCTCTCACTGACCACAAAAAGAAACGCAACAAAAGAAAGATTCGTACCTCCAAGAAAGAAGAAACAACTAAGAAAAAGAGCATCGAACCCCAAAAGTGGAACACCCAGTTCAAAGTCAGCGGCGTTGCCCAAACCGACCTGCAAGTCGCCCAGCTGATCGCCCAACTCAACAAGTCCCCTCTCTTCAAAGAAGTCAACTTGCTCTACTCCGAAGAATATGAAAAAGAGCACCAAATGCTACGAACCTTCGCCCTCCAGATCGTCCTCGGCCCCAACGCCCGCGCCAGCGAAACCGACGTGGAAATGGCTCGCCAACAGCAGGTGCGGGGTATGTAGCCAAAACCCGAGAAAAAAACCCGAGGCCACAACGCCTCCAACCAAATACACAGAACCAGCCACCGATAATTAGGAGTCAACCCCATGAAACTGGGATTCCGAGAACTACTGTTCCTGCTCTTGCTGCTGGCCGTGCCCATGGGGGCCTACATGTGGATCTTCAAACCCGCCAACGCCCACATCGAACAGCAGCGACAGGAAATCGACGCCAAAACACAGAAACTCGCCAGCCTGAGAAAAGCCCTTGTCGGCATCAAAGACCTCAACGACGAGGTCAAAAAACTACGCGAAGCCGTCGACTTCTTCGAAGCCAAACTGCCAAAACACCATGAAATCCACCGCGTGCTCGAACAGGTTACCAAAATTGCCGAACGACACCGACTCGATACCCGCCTCTTCAAAACCCTCAAACCGCACCCCCTCGCTGCTTATTCCGAACAACCCATCGAACTGGAGGTGGCCGGCAACTTCAACGCCTACTACCAATTCCTCTTGGAACTCGAAAAACTACCTCGAATCACCAAAGTCAAGAACATGGACCTCGCCAAAAACAAAGATGACGAAGGCCACATGGAAGCCACCATGAACGTCAGCATCTACTTCGACCCGGGCACTGCCGCAAGGGGCTGACCCCAGACGACCAGTCTGAAACGACCACGAAAACAACCGAAAATACAGACCGACCCCCTCGGACTGAAAAGCCAGGAGCGCAGATTATGAAAGACCAACGAGACTATCAAGATAACATGGCCCCTGACCTGGACTCTCTAACAACACACGATGACGAATTCGATACCATGGCCAGTGAAATGGCCGGCGCCGAAACCGCCGAGGCCGCCTATGCCATGCCCGGAAATAAACACGTCAACCGCGGAACCCTCTTCCTCCTTGCTACCTGCATGCTCGGTGTCGGCGCCGTCTACACCCTGCGACACCGCCCAACCCTCGTGTCCGCCGAGCAGGAGCAGGTCGAAGCACGACTCGATAACGCCCTCCAAAAACTCGTCAACAAGAACGAACAGGAAAAAGCCAAAAAAGTCTTCAAAGACACCGAAGAAATGGTCCAGGCCTTCTACGATTACCCCGCCAAACAGCAGGTCGCCGTCGACGAACTCCAACGCGACCCCTTCTCTTGGCTACTCGCCAAGGACGAAGATGCCACCGACACCGACGACGCCCTCGAACGACAAGAACAGTTACGCAAAGAATTAACCAAAGTGGTCGAAAAAATGCAACTTCAGTCGGTCCTCCAGGGAGCACGAGGCGCCCAGTGCCTCATCGACGGCGAAGTCTTTGCCCAGGGCGACACCATCGCCGAACGCTTCCGTGTCGCCAAAATCAGCCGTGAAAGCGTCCTCTTGACCGCCTCCGAGTTGCAGTTCACCTTGATGATGCGTTAGGGACAGGCCCACACAAAACCAAAACATACAAAAACGTCCTCCCACAGGCAGCCAAAACAGTCCGACACCCGTCGGCCAAAACGAAAAAGTGAGTCGTCTGGCCATGTTGACCAAAAATGAGTTAGATGAAAAAATATGTCAAAACGACACCCCGGACAACCGCGGGCACGCTGCTCCGACGGGCCTCCAGGCCGAACTCTGTGACCTCTGGCAGCCCGATGAACTGATGGCCCCACCCCTCCAGGCCGATTTCGAGGACATCCTCTGCCAGGTGGCCAGTGTCTCCAACGAACAACTCGAACAGGCCCGCGCCGTCCGCCGAAACACCCCGCGAAAACGTCTCGGCGAAATCCTCCTCGAAATGAACGCCGTCTCCGAACAGGACCTCCTCCGCTGCATCGCACAGCAATACGAACTCGAATTCGTCCACGTCCAACGCGATACCGTCGACCCCGACGCCCTCGCACGATTGGACCGCGCCTTCATCGAGGCACACCGCATCATCCCGCTACGCCAAGAGGCCGGCCGCCTCGTCGTCGCCACCGCCGACCCCACCGACGTCTTCCTCCTCGATGAAGTCAAAAGAAACACCGCCATGGAACTCATCGTCCAGGTCTGCACCGCAGAAGACATCCACGCCGTTCTCAACACCATCAACGAGCCCGATACCGACTTCCACGTCGATGAAATCATCGCCGACGTCAACGAGGATGATCTCGAAGTCGTCAAATCCGAAGAAGAAGATATCGAAGA